>JAQSYC010000206.1 GCA_029256345.1 Clostridia bacterium
TATATGTCAGCAGATAAGCTTTTACGAAAGACTAAAAGGAATATCAATAGAGAGAGAGTATAATAACATGGAAAATATTATTGTAATAGGCATAGCAGGGGGGACAGGCTCAGGAAAAACCACATTAACTTATAAGGTTAAAGAAGTATTTGGAGAAGATGTCATTATTTTGTCCCATGATTATTATTATAAAGCCAATGAGTCCTTGAGTTTTAAAGAAAGAGAACAGCTAAATTATGATCACCCTGAGGCTTTTGATACCAATCTTTTGGCGGAGCACGTCAAAAAACTCAGAGAATGGGAGCCCATAGAACATCCTGTTTATTCTTTTGCCCAATATACAAGGCTTGAGCAGCGGGTTAAAGTCATCCCTAAAAAGGTTATCATCATAGAAGGTATCCTTATTTTTGAAAGCGAGGAACTCTGTGATCTCATGGATATAAAAGTTTTTGTAGACACAGATGCAGATGTAAGGATTATAAGACGACTGGTAAGGGATGTAAAAGAAAGAGACAGAGACCTGGATTCCGTGATTAATCAATATTTGAGCACCGTCAAACCTATGCATGAGCAGTTTGTAGATCCAAGTAAAAAACGTGCGGACATTATCATTCCGGAAGGCGGCTTTAATTCAGTGGCTCTTTCTATGCTGCTTGAAAGGATACGAACCTTTATAAGCGATTGATAAAAAATGCCATAAGAGGTATAATATTCTTATAATAACTTATAAAAGCTAACAACGAGTTGTTTGGATCTAGAAAAAGTGACATAAGGAGGATAAGAAAATGAAAAAAAATAAGCAATTGATAAACTGGAGTCTGTTAGCAGTGTTTATTGTCGTTATAGGTATAGGCATAGCACTGATATTTACGAAGTACAGTGACAGCGGTAATCAAGCACAAAACCCTGCTATAGGTAGTAATCAGGAGAAGCCAGCAGATGAGCCAGAACCAACTGTTTCACCGGAAGACACAAATCCTATCCAGCCAGAGGTCATACTGGAAAAAGAAGAGCTGCCTTTATTTACAGGAGACAGCGATACCTATGATAAAAAGCAATATGAAACAATCGAGATAACACCTGAGACGACGATAGAAGATAAGTTAAAGCTGATAGCGGACCATTTATCAAAAACACAATTTGATGGATTACCTATAGAGATTCAAAAAATAGAGACTATAGATGGTAAAAAAATAGCGATTATTAATCTACAAGAGAAAAATGCGTCAGCAGAGGGAGCGCAGGCACCAAAAAACTGGATGAATTATCTAAATGCTGGAAGTACGGGTTCTGCTATCACACTCATCACTTTAGAAGAATCTTTTTTACAAAAAGATTTAGAAGGTGATTGGATTGATGGGATCAAGATTATACATGAAGGTCAAGCTATTGAAGAAATGGATCATTTCCCAGGAACAACAATTATCTACCGTGCCAAATAAATAGTAGAAATATATATTTTTTTAGTGTATAAAGTTATGCTATACTAGGAAGTAGATGGAAGTAGATACAGCATTACATTAATGGATGATAGTTAAATGGGGGATAAAGCGTGGAAGAATTTTACACACTATTACTTGAAAGTATCCCATATCCTATATGGGTAGGAGATTTGGAAGGACGGTTTATCTTTGCGAATCACTTTTTTGCAAGTTTATATCATTTGGATAAACAGGATTTTATGGGTAGTACCAATGAAAGACTCTTTGATTCAGAGATGATAAGCCGCTATAACGAGCATATTGAGCAGATTAAGTTAACTTTGGAGACGCGAAAATTTGAAGTGATCATTAACAGTGATTTAAGGGAATGCTTAATGTATCCTATACTCAACAGAGAAAATGATTTAATAGCTGTTGGAGGAATGATTAGTGATACCAATGAAAAAATTAAAATGCAGCAGCAACTTAAGGATTTAAGTCACAAGGACATGCTCACAGGCTTGTATAATCGTAGTTATTTTAAGGAGATTTTAAATCAATTACATAGTGAGCTGTCTGTTCCCATAAGTATTATTATGTGTGATATTAATGGGCTCAGACTTTTAAACGGCGCTTTTGGACAAGCAGAGGGAGATAAGTTTATAAAAAGGGTTTCTGGTATACTTGAAAAATCCTGTGAGGGTTCAGGTTATCTCTTCAGATGGGGTGGAGATGAATTTGTTATTTTATTGCCTAACTGTGATGAAGAATTGTGTGAAAAAACGATTAGACGGATTGTAAAAACATATCAATCTTATGAACAAGGGCTATTGCAGCTGAGCTTATCAGTAGGCTCTGCTACGACCAATGTATTGGATGAGCGTATTTATGAAATTATCAAAGATGCAGAAAGTCATTTGTTTAGACAAAAGCTGTTGGAAGAAAAAAGTGTCAGAGGATCTATCATGTTTTCGCTTCAAAATAGTTTGGAAGCAAAAAATGTGGAGACAGAAAAACATACTGAGCGGATGGTTAATTATTCGTTAGCAGTAGGTAAGCTGTTAGATTTTAGAATCGCCGAGTTGGATGAATTGGTACTGGTTACAAAACTTCATGATATAGGAAAGATTGGGATTAGTGAGGATATTTTATTAAAACCTGGTAAGCTGACGGCAGAAGAATTTGAAATTATGAAAACCCACACAGAAAAAGGACTTAGAATCGTGGAAGCATCCAATGAACTGGCTCATGTCGGCAGAGGTATTTTGACCCATCACGAGAGGTGGGATGGCACAGGGTATCCGTTAGGATTAAAAGGGGAAGAAATCCCTCTTATTTCAAGGATAGTTGGAGTGATAGACTCTTATGATGCCATGACCAATGACAGGGTCTATAAAAAAGGTATCACAAAACAAGAGGCCTTAAGTGAACTAAGAAGATGTTCAGGCTTTCAGTTTGACCCCACTATTGTAGAACTTTTTATTAAACTGATAGAAAATGAATAAGCTATAAAAACCCCTTCCGTTTACTCTTTAAGCGGATGGGATTTTTTTGTTTTTATAAATGTTCTATGGTATAAAAATATAAATTATAAAAAATATCGAACGTACGTTTGAAAAAATAAAAGTTTGTGATATAATAGATTAAAATGCGTTATTATATTACTTTAGAAGGGGAATACATGGCATATGAAAAATAAGATTGTAATAAAGAGAGCAAAAGAGCACAATCTCAAAGGAATAGATCTAGAACTCGAAAGGGATCAGTTCATTGTATTTACAGGGTTAAGTGGATCGGGTAAGTCTTCACTTGCTTTTGACACTATTTATGCAGAGGGGCAAAGAAGGTATGTAGAGTCACTTTCTGCTTATGCAAGACAGTTTTTAGGTCAAATGGAAAAACCAGATGTAGAGAGCATTACAGGCTTATCACCTGCTATTTCCATCGATCAAAAGACAACCAGTAAAAATCCCCGTTCTACAGTAGGGACTGTGACAGAAATCTATGACTACATCAGGCTGCTGTTTGCAAGGGTAGGTATCCCTCATTGTCCAAAATGCGGAAAAGAAATTAAGAAACAAACGATAGATCAAATGGTAGATCAGCTCATGGCTTTTGAGCCAAAGACAAAGATCCAGCTGCTCGCTCCAGTAGTAAGAGGGAGAAAAGGACTTCACGAAAAAGTTCTTGAAAATGCTAAAAAGCAAGGTTATATAAGGGTTCGTATCAACGGAGAAGTCTATGATCTATCAGAAGAAGATATCGTACTGGATAAAAATAAAAAACATACCATTGAGATTGTTGTCGATAGATTAAGCATCAAAGAGGGGATAGAAAAACGACTTACAGATTCTATCGAAACCATCATGAAATTAACCGGGGGACTTTTGATTGTAGATGTCATTGGGTCAGAAGAAGTACGGTTTAGTCAAAACTTTTCATGCCCGGATTGTAATATCAGTATAGATGAAATAGAGCCTAGATTATTTTCATTTAATAACCCTCAGGGGGC
>JAQSYC010000207.1 GCA_029256345.1 Clostridia bacterium
GTAAACAATATATAGCGAATACCGGGTCCATCAACTGTCCCGCAAGTCTCTATTGAATGTATTTTGCCTTTCATGTTGCACCTCCTAGTGATAAGATAATAAAGAGGACTTATAAAAATCCTCTTTAACCTTTATTTAACTATCAAATTAGAAACGTTCATGGAATGTTCTGTTGATAACGTCTAACTGCTGTTCTCTAGTTAAACGAATGAAGTTAACAGCGTAACCCGATACACGAATAGTAAGCTGAGGATATTTTTCAGGATGATCCATCGCGTCAAGTAAGGTTTCGCGGTCAAATACATTGACATTGATATGATGTCCGCTTTGAGAGAAATAGCCATCTAATAATCCGGATAAGTTAGCAATACGCTCATCCTGAGATTTGCCAAGAGCTCCAGGAATGATTGAGAAGGTATAAGATATACCGTCTTCAGCATCTTTATAAGGAAGTTTGGCAACAGATGCTAGAGATGCAACAGCACCTTTGATATCACGGCCATGCATTGGATTAGCTCCCGGTGCAAATGGTTCTCCCGCTTTACGTCCATCAGGAGTACTGCCTGTTTTTTTACCATAGACAACATTTGAAGTTATCGTTAAAATAGACATCGTTGGATAAGAATCTCTATAAGTTTTATGTTTTCTGATTTTGCTCATGAAGGTTTCAGTCACTTTAATAGCTAAGTCATCTGCTTCATCAATATTATTACCAAATGCAGGATATTCTCCTTCAATTTCATAATCCGTTACAAGACCGTCATCATTTCTAATGGTTTTTACTTTAGCATGTTTAATAGCTGAAAGAGAATCTGTTACAACTGAAAGGCCAGCGATACCTGTTGCAAAAGTACGGAGAACATCTCTGTCATGCAGTGCAAGTTCTAATTTTTCATAGCAATATTTATCATGCATATAGTGGATAACATTTAAAGTATTCACATAAAGCTCTGCAAGCCATTCCATAACCTGTTCAAATTTTTCCCATACTTCATCAAAATCAAGATATTCTGATGTTACAGGAGCAAATTTTGGTGCAATCTGTTCACCAGCTTTTTCATCACGACCGCCATTGATTGCATAGAGTAAAGCTTTACCAAGGTTAGCACGGGCACCGAAGAATTGCATTTGCTTACCAATTCTCATGGCTGATACACAGCATGCAATACCGTAGTCATCTCCCCAATAAGCTCTCATGAGGTCATCATTTTCATATTGGATAGAGCTTGTTTCAATAGACATTTTAGAGCAATAATCTTTAAAACCTCTTGGTAGTTTAGTAGACCAAAGTACAGTCAAGTTTGGTTCTGGAGCTGGTCCAAGGTTTGTAAGCGTATGAAGCATACGGAAGCTGTTTTTGGTAACAAGTGGACGGCCGTCTAAGCCCATACCGCCAATAGCTTCTGTTACCCAAGTTGGGTCGCCAGAAAACAGTTCATTGTAACCAGGTGTACGAAGGAAACGTACCATACGAAGTTTCATAACAAAATGATCCATAAGTTCCTGTGCAGCTTCTTCTGTAAGAATGCCTGCTTTAAAATCTCTTTCAATATAAATGTCAAGGAAAGTTGAAACACGGCCTATTGACATAGCAGCGCCGTCTTGTTCTTTAATGGCACCAAGATATCCGAAATAAGTCCATTGAATAGCTTCCTTGGCTGTTTGAGCTGGATGAGAGATATCAAATCCATAAGATGCAGCCATTTGTTTAAGTTCTTTTAAAGCACTTATTTGTTCTGTAATTTCTTCACGAAGACGAATAACGTCTTCATTCATATTGTTAACTTCAAGAGAAAGCTTTTGAGCATCTTTATCCTTAATTAATCGGTCAATACCATATAAAGCCACACGACGGTAGTCTCCGATAATACGTCCACGGCCATAAGCATCTGGAAGACCAGTAATAACCCCAGAATGTCTAGCTTTTCTCATGGCTGTTGTATAAGCAGAAAATACGCCATCATTGTGAGTTTTACGGTATTTAGTAAAAGATTCCCAAGTTGAAGGGTCAAGTTCGTAACCATAAGATTCCAAAGCGGTTTTTACAGTACGGATGCCACCATTTGGCATAATGTTTCTTTTAAGAGGTGCGTCGGACTGAAACCCTACAATTTGCTCTAATTCTTTATCGAGGTAACCAGGTCCATGAGATGCAATAGAAGAAGGCACTTTTGTTTCAACGTCTAAAATACCTTTTTCAAGTTCTTTTTTTGTAAGTGCAAGAACTTCATCCCACAATTTTAAAGTTCTAGATGTTGATCCAACGAGGAAAGAATCAACACCTTCATAAGGGGTATAATTCTTTTGAATAAAATCACGTACATTAACATCTTTTGACCATTCACCAGGGGTAAAACCATTCCATTCTTTAAACATATATATCAGCTCCTTAACTTTAATAAAAGTTTTAGTATGTTATAATATAATAATACTAAAATATTAGATAATAAAATGAAAGGTTATCTAATAAGTATAGATACATTATACAATGTATACTGTATACACGTCAACAATGTATCGATAAAAATGTTATTTTTTCTACAAATTAATCCCTATAGACATTATGTACCGATAGATGTGATGAAATACCTTTTGAAATAATGAAAAAATTAGACATAATGCAGAGAATAAGAAGAAAGGATTGTATAAAAATTATCAATCTTTGTAAAAACAAATAAATAGGTAAAAACAAGTACTTTTAAAAGGGCATATTCATCTTTAAAAAAATATTGTATACTATAAATAATAAATATTGATTTTTTTATTTTCTTATTGCATAATATAGTATTATTAATTAGTGATATTATCCTCTTTACATATACTAGTCATCTACATTATACTATTGTATATCAAACTTAGATTTATATTGTATTAAGAATAAACTGTAATTAACGTGAAAGGACGTGATTTGAATGAAAATAGAAAAGCTTAGCGATACGCAAATCCAAGTCACTTTGAATCACTCAGACCTTATAGATAGAAATATTAAAATCAGTGAACTTGCCTATGGGTCTAAAAAGGCTCAAGCTCTTTTTAAAGATATGATGATAAGAGCTTATGAGGATTTTGGATTTGAAACAGAAAACGTTCCTCTCATGATAGAAGCGGTCCCTTTGTCTACAGACAGTATTATGATAGTGGTAACTAAAGTTGAAGATCCATCTCAGATAGAAGAAAAGCTGGATGCTATAGGGGAGAGGCCTACTCATCGCACTTTTAAAGAACCGGAAGACGATAGATTAACGGATCTTGCGCTTATGGGTAAGGATATGGAAGAACATAAGGAAAACGATATAAAAACTAAAGCAAGATCTTTGACTTATTTGTTTAGTGAATTTGATAGTGTATGTATGGCCGCGCACAGAATGAGTGCTATGTTTATCGGAGACAGTTCACTTTATAAATATAACGAAAAGTATTTTCTCATTTTGAATAAGAACAAAAAAGCAAATGTTAAAGCAGATACCTTAATGGGTATACTAGATGAGTTTGGTAGCAAGTGTCCTTCAACAGATTTAAATGAAATGTTTTTAAAAGAACATGGAAAGTTGATGATTGATTTACATGCTGTTGATGTACTTGCAAAATATTTATAAGAGATAAATTTAAAATCCGGTATTTGAGCATTTATAAGGCTCTCATACGGGATTTTTTATTTATCCCTAATAGAACAATAGAAAATATCAGCCTGCTTAAAGGGATTTACTTAAACAGGCAGTAATGTTATACTAAATATAAATTTAATAGTGGTGTTTTGCGGGGGGACCATTTTGGTTGAGAAGGTTAAAACCTGACCCTTAGAACCTGTTAGTTAATACTAGCGTAGGGAAGCAAGTCGTATACTTTTTGTATCGGATAGCAAGTGCTTACTGTGAGAGTAGGCACTTTTTTATTTGTTAAAATAGCCTGCAGAGCAAGCAATATATATCAAAAGAGGCCATGGACATTCAGGAGCTTAGGGAGCTCGTAGCGGAGGGGAAAGCAGTTATTCCAGCTAATAAAAATCATTTGTCATTAGATCCAAATGGTGTTGGCAATAAGCTTAAAACCAAAATCAATGTTAATCTTGGTACTTCTAAAGACTGCCTGAATCTTGAGATGGAAATGGAAAAGGTGCAAAGTGCAGTCAAAATGGGTGCAGAATCCATCATGGATTTAAGTTCTTTTGGAGATACCCATACATTTAGAAAAAAACTCATCAAGGAATGTTCAGCTATGATAGGAACTGTTCCGATATATGATGCTATTGTACATTATAATAAAGATTTAGCACAAATTACAGCGAAAGAGTGGCTGGAGGTAGTTAAAATGCACGCAGAAGACGGTGTAGATTTTATGACCATTCATTGTGGCATCAATCGGTTGACAGCCCAAAGATTTAAAAATAATAAACGTTTGACGAATATTGTATCAAGAGGCGGATCGCTTATTTTTGCATGGATGGAAATGACGGGCAATGAAAATCCATTTTATGAGTTTTACGATGAGGTTTTAGAGATTTGTAGGAGTTACGACGTCACCATAAGCCTAGGGGACGCCTGCAGACCAGGTTCTATTGAGGATGCCAGTGATATTTCACAAATCGAAGAACTTATTGCACTAGGAGAACTTACACAAAGAGCATGGGACAAAGATGTTCAAGTCATTGTTGAAGGACCAGGGCATATGCCTTTAGATCAAATACAGGCCAATATGAAGATTCAGCAGACGATATGTAAAGGTGCACCTTTTTATGTGCTGGGGCCTCTTGTAACGGACGTAGCGCCTGGATACGATCATATTACATCAGCTATAGGCGGGGCTATTGCGGCAACCTATGGGGCGTCATTTCTCTGTTATGTGACACCGGCGGAGCATTTAAGACTGCCTAACTTAGAAGATATGAAAGAGGGGATTGTAGCTTCTAAAATTGCAGC
>JAQSYC010000208.1 GCA_029256345.1 Clostridia bacterium
GTGTAATTAGGATAGAGCAGCTCGGTATTGGCTAATGCCTCAATACCCGTTTTTCCTCTTTGAGAATAACCTACCGCATGGGCATATACGGCGGCCTTGGGATATTGTCTTATCCCTTCAGTCGTAGTCGCCAAAATCTCCATATTGGCATCATAAATCGTACCTCTTACCACTTCTTGCTCAAGATTATTAAGCCTTGTATTGTACGGATGTATCGCTATTTGCTTTTGTTTGATAGTGGTAAAATAAATCATATAGCCTATCAATATAGCAAATAGACTTACATAAACACTTGTCACAATATAAATGATTTTTTTATTTTTACTCACGACGCTCCTCTTCCTTTGTCTTAACTATTCTTTCTTGATATGAAAAATAAGTCATTATACCAATCATCCCTATACTCACTACAAATGACGATCCTCCGGCACTTAAAAAGGGTGAGGTAATACCTGTCAGCGGAATCAGCTTGAGTACACCACCAATAATAATAAAAGTCTGTATCGTAAACAAAGTGGCTATTCCCATAGCAACAAACCTGTTAAATAGATTGCTTTGATTTAAAGCAATTTGCATGCACTGCAGCACGACTCCTAAATAAACAAATAAAATAATAATGCCAATCAAGTTTCCAAACTCTTCGCATATGGCAGCAAAGATATAATCTGCCGCTGCGAAAGGAATTTTATTTGGCACACCTCTTGTTAAACCGCTTCCTAGCCATCCCCATGTTCCTATAGCAAATAAGCCCTGTACCACTTGATACCCTGTTCCTGATATATCCTTCCAAGGATCAAGCCATGCCTCTACCCTCACTCTTACATGGGAAAAAACAAAATACCCCAGGATTGCTCCTAAAGAACCGAGAAACATCCCTATGACAGGCAGAATAACTTTTTCCGTTGCTATAAAAAGCATCATTAAAAACGTCAGATAATATAACAGTGCTGCGCCTAAGTCTCTTTGCAAAACCAAACAGGCCAGTGCACATGCCACCACAACAGATGAAAATCCAAGGATTTTCATCTGTGATTTGGGTTTAATCCCAGAAAATAAAGAGGCTAAAAAAAGCACCAATGCTATCTTACCTATTTCAGAAGGCTGAATACTTATGCCTGCTATTTGCACCCAATTGGTTGCTCCCAAAATCTTATCTCCAAATAAAAAAGGCAAAACCATAGTGACACTTAATAAAGCCAAATAAACATATTTGTTTTTAGCATGTAAAAGAATAGGCAATATGCTCGGAATAATTAAAGCGGTTGCCACCCCAATCGTATACGCTAAAATCTGTTTAGAAGCAAGCTGATGATCAAGTCTTTCTAGCATCAGATACCCTATATCCATTAAGAAAAAAACAAGATTCCAAATAATTATTTCATGCTGCCTATGCCACAGCTTTAACAGCCATAACGTAAGGGTGATGATACAAAACACAAGAAGTCCGTTTAGAATCACTGCCATTCTTATTTGCAAATCTGGTTGTTTGCCTACAATAATGCAAACACCACCTAAATGAAAAAAGACAAGGCATAGATAAAGAAACTTATTTTTGTCCCCCATAGTCCCTAGTGGATAAGCTACAAAAGGTTTCATAAAGCTAAAAGCCACCGCCACAAATAATATACCAAATCCCGCAAAAATATAACGGCTTAATAAAATCATTAAATTAAAATATCCCACTTATTTCACCTGCTTTATTCAATAGACTTAAAAGACACACCTTTTATGGATTTCCTCTTAGCAGATTCTTTTTCAAGATAGAGTTTTAAAATATTTTTTGTCTCTTCTGCCGACTCACCAGTAAAATGTAATCTTAAGTACCCCGGTTTCTCACAACGCCATTTAGCGACAGTCCCTGATACCAGTGGTTTTTCTGTTAGAATCTGCATACTGCAAGCTTTACAGTCTGTATGAATGGGCCACTTAACCCCTTTTCTGTCCTGTATTTCATAAGCTGTCTGGGCATTTCTTAGTTGATTGGCATCCTGCTTACAAAGTCCATTTTGTTGAAGTAGACACTGTGCTGTTGTCATAACAGGCAAATGCCCATAAACTATTTTCTCCAAATGTCCACCCAAAGCTTGTACGTCTTCTTTATCTATTTCCACAGACAGGGTCAGCCGATACGCTCCTTGCTCATGCCACATAGCTATAGCTTCATTATTCATTATATTTAAGTTATAGTCAATATTCTTATGCTTCAAACTATGTTTTAGCAGATTAAATGTCCCATGATTTCTTATCAAATAGCCTGCTATAGGCAAGGCCTCCCAATAAAGTATGTCCTCTTTAAACCGCTCATAAATCTCATCTTTTATAATATGAGGCAAGGCAAGATAAAAAGGCTTATCCGCCTTCTGACAAAGATGATACGCTTGCTTGCTCAGTGTATTGTTATATTGCCACTCCCAATAAACGGCTTTTATTTCTGGTAGTTTAATACCTACTTCTAGCTGCTCCAAAGTTCTTACCCTGATACTCCAAAATGACCCTTCTACGCTGTTTAAGCATTGTATAGGGCTATAGGTTCTGGGTGCCTCAGCTTCATAGTGTAAAAGTCTGCTTTCTATCTGAGCAACCACTTCTCTTCTCATTTCATTTAGCTTACTTACGGCCATATAGCCTTTTTCATCCCAATCAATGTCTAGCTGATTAAGAACAAATGGCGTATTCCCAAGCTTCGTTAACTGCTTAACTGCATTTTCTTTGGTGAGCGGTGCACGAGCCGCCTCCTCTAACATATCGCCGTTATATACTATACTGATTTCTTTGCAAATTGCCTGTATCCTAATAGGTTCTCCCACTTTAGAATAAATTTTTAAATCAATAGGTGTTTTTTTAACGGATTGATGATAAGTGTTTTTTAAACTTTTAATCAAATTATGGTTTTTTGTTAAATAGACTTCGCTTCCTTTTTGAATATATTTATCAAAAACTAACTGAATAACGGCACCTTTCTCATAATGCTTTGAGATGCTGGTTCCAGTACTTTCAAGGCCGCTGCGCACTATTTCTATCCCATCTCCTGGGTTCAATTCTTTTTCTAATAAAATAGTTGCTTGGTGGGTCTTAGGTGAAAAATGAGTAACTTCTCCTGCCTTTACCCCTATATGTCTTGGACTGATTGGGGTAAGCATCTCTTTACTTGGTTTTTCAAGGTAATACCCATTTGAAAAACCACCTCTATTAAACACACTCTTTACTGCCTCTAGATCTTCTGGATCGACTTTATAATCCATTTGTTTTTCTGCTAAATCTAGATATTTTCTGTACGTTCTAACGACTGATGCTACATACTCTGGGGATTTCATCCTTCCCTCAATTTTAAAAGAGCTGATACCACTTTGCATAAGCTGTGGTATAAATGCCACGGTGCACATATCTTTAAGGCTTAAAGCATACTCCTCTTGTCCAACTGGTTCACCTTGCTTAAGTAAAGTATATTTCATTCTACAGGGCTGTGCACACCTTCCGCGATTCCCGCTTCTTCCACCTATTAAGCTACTCATCAGACATTGCCCTGAATAACTATAGCATAATGCCCCATGGACAAAGGTTTCTATTTCAATATTACAGCTACTCACAATCTTTCGTATTTCGTCTAAATGAAGTTCTCTGGCAAGAACCACCCTTTTAAAGCCTATTCCCTTTAGAAACAAGACATCCTGTAAACTATGGGCTGTCATCTGTGTGCTGGCATGTAACGGTATGTGCGGAAAATACTGATTGACCATCCTTACTACACCCAGATCCTGGCTGATAATCCCATCAATACCTAATGTGTTTAAATACCCTAAATACTCAAATAAGCCTTCTATTTCCGACTCTTTAATGAGGATATTAACTGTAATATAAACTTTTATTAATCTGAGTTTTGCATACCTGATGATCTCTTCTAGCTCTTCATTT
>JAQSYC010000209.1 GCA_029256345.1 Clostridia bacterium
TATATCAATACCCTTACCCTCTATGGCGGCGGATTTGGTCATGGCGTAGGCATGAGTCAAGATGGTGTAAAAGGAATGGCAACAAGAGGATATACCTATAGAGAAATTCTGAGACATTATTACCCTCAGATTGAAATAAAAAGTCAAGAAGCATAAAACTAAAAGCGCGGGATTTAGTGAATAGCTGCTCAAGGCAGTGCACTGATTCTGCGTTTTAGTCGTGCAATGAGTTTATATAAGGCAAAATCCATGGTTTATAGAATAAGTTTCATTGAACTTCACAAAGATAAATACCATAAGCTGTTATAATAAGGGAAGTTAACCTGTTAGATAAGGAGTGTGAAGAGATGAAAATTACTATTTCCAATAGATGTAAAGAGCATATGGAGGCACATAAGGCAGACTTTATAGTAGAGTGGACAAGTCTCATGAGACGGGTAAAAGAAATATTATTACAAGAGACGATACAGGAAGAATTTATTGTCAGAGAACTTAATATGGGAAAAGCCATAGGTTATGAAAAGCTTATTAAGACCAAAGAAACAGACACCATAGTATATGCAAAGCGTCTTAATAGGGAGTTATACACAAGGTTTGTAAAATATAAGACAGCGGCATTAACTCATACAATGGTAGTTATTCTGAATCAAGACAGATATAATCCTCATAAATATGACTTGGTGACTGCTTATCCAGGTAGGATAGCCTATAAAGAACCGGAAGATTTAAACATTCTTACAAAACAAGAACTTATGGGGTCACTGGAGTTCTGGCAACAGCATGCATTGATTTTTGATGAAGCCAACATAGATGTTACAACTATCAGAGCTTCGTGTCCTTATCGACACTTGTATACTTGTTTGGAGTAAAGAAAGTTGTTGAAAAAATTTTATTTATCTAAAAATATGACTATTAAGTAAAAAATATAAATAAAATCAAATTGAAATATGATATAATATTATCGAAATATGTTGATTTAAATAATATTTTCAGTTGTTTATAAGTAATTTGGTTAAAGAATGAGTTTTATGTCAAAGGTATTCATAATAGATGATAAAATATTTATGTGACTTTTCATTAGAAGGATGTTGGAAAAATATAAATTTGAATCGTCGGTGAAGTAGTAAGAGGGAAAATAGAGGAGGTAAATGGTTGAATGATTATGTTAATGAGCCAATGCTTGAAATGTATATATTTGAAACATCTCAGTTATTAGAACAACTGGAGCAGGCAATTATGGAATGTGAAAAATCAAATGTTTATCCGCAAGAAGCAGTTAATGAAATCTTTCGGTTGATGCACTCTATAAAGGGATCTTCAGCAATGATGTTGTTTAATGAGGTATCAACCCTTGCTCATACAGTAGAAGATCTCTTTTATTTTTTAAGAGAACAAAAGCCCAAAATCGTGGATTGTGCCAAGCTTTCGGATTTGGTACTTGAAAGTATAGATTTTGTAAAAGTAGAGATTGAAAAGATTAAAGGCAGGGATGAAGCAGATGGGAAAGCCACTTTGCTTATTGATAAACTTAAAGACTTCCTGCTGCTGCTAAAATCTCAAAATGATTGTGAAGGCTCGCTGGAAAGACCAAAAACCAATAAAAATCAGCAGTATTATATTGCGGTAGAGAAAAAGAGCGACATGCTATCTGAAAATAAATATAAAGCAACTATATTTTTCGAGGAAGATTGTAAGATGGAAAATATAAGAGCTTATACTATTATTCATCGCCTCGCTGAGATATCAGAAGAAATTTTTTATACACCTCAAGATATTTGCGAAAATGAGGATAGCAGTGCTGATATTCGTGAAAAGGGATTTCAAATTTTGATGAAGACCAATCAGCCTTATGAAAAAGTATATGAATTTCTTATGCAAACTATTTTTCTAAAGGAACTTATATTAATACAGCTTGAAGACAACCAAGAATTTGAATCATCTTATACAGCTCAAAGAACTAATATTGAAAATAGCGCAGATAAAATACCTTATACAGAACAAAAACAGGATAAAAACCAATCTTCAAAAGAGGTCTATAATCAAGGCAATCAGGCAATGATCAGTGTGAATGTAAATAAACTGGATAAACTGATGGACCTCGTAGGAGAGATGGTTATTGCTGAATCTATGGTAACAAAAAATCCTGAAATTCAGCATTTAGAGCTAGAAAATTTTCAAAAGGCTGCAAGGCAACTTCATAAAATAACTGCTGAACTTCAAGATATGGTGATGTCAATACGTATGGTGCCACTGTCCACTACGTTTTTGAAGATGCATCGTATTATGAGGGACATGTGTAAGAAATTAGGTAAAGAAGTACGATTAGAGGTTGTTGGAGAAGAAACAGAGGTAGATAAAAATATTATTGAGCGTATTTCAGACCCCTTGATGCATCTCATTAGAAATGCCATTGATCACGGTATTGAAGATAAAGAGGAGCGCGGGCAAAGAGGGAAAGACAAAATAGGAACTATCGTGTTGGAGGCTAAAAATCAAGGGAATGATGTTTTGGTAATTATAAAAGATGATGGAAGGGGATTAAATAAAAGTAAAATTATTCAGAAGGCCAGAGAAAATGGCTTGCTGGAAAAAAGTGAAACGGATATGACAGATAAAGAAATCTACTCGCTTATATTATTACCTGGATTTTCTACCAAGGAAAATATTACTGAATTCTCAGGAAGAGGCGTGGGCATGGATGTCGTTACAAAAAACCTGGAGAAGGTAGGCGGCAGTGTAGCAGTAGAAAGTACAGAGGATGTAGGCACTATAATTACGCTCAAGATTCCCCTCACCTTGGCAATCATCGATGGTATGAATATTAAAGTGGGAGATTCAAGATATACCATTCCTATTGTAGCGATAAAAGAATCTTTTAGATGCCAAGACGAAAGCTATTTTACTGATCCTGATGATAATGAAATGATTATGGTAAGAGGGCAATGTTATCCTATTTTAAGATTACATAAATATCATCAAGTGAAAACAAAAATCAAAAAGATTTCAGAAGGTATATTGATTATGGTTGAACAGAATGAAAAAGTAATTTGTTTGTTTGCAGATGCACTTTTGGGACAGCAGCAAGTAGTGGTCAAAGCACTTCCAAATTATATTAAAAATATAAAAAACATTAATGGTATTGCGGGATGTACTTTATTAGGAGACGGGAGCATTAGCTTGATATTAGATGTTGGAGGATTTATGGATTCGCAACGGCTATAGGTGTGAAAAGTACTATAAAATGATTGTGAGGAGGCATAAAATGTCTAAAGACCGAATTGAAGAATTCGAAGAGGGTATAGAAGATACTCAGAAAGGAAAGTTTTTAACTTTTTCATTAGGTAAAGAGAGTTATGGGATCAGCATCGAATTTGTGACTGAAATCATAGGGATCTTATCTATTACTGAGGTACCACAGGTACCAGAATATATAAGAGGCATCGTTAATTTAAGAGGTAAAATTATCCCAGTTATGGATATGCGCCTCAGATTTAGGAAGGCGTTTAGAGAGTATAATGAGAGAACATGTATTATCGTAATTGATATTTTGGGGAATTCAGTGGGGCTTATTGTAGACAGTGTAGCAGAAGTGACAGCTATTCCAGAAGAAGATATTGTAGTGCCGCCTATGACCCATTCAGGTTCTTCGAATAAATATATTATGGGAATTGGTAAAGTAGGTCATGATGTGAAACTCTTATTAGACTGCCAAAAGCTTATTGATAAAGAGGAAATAGATAATTTTGAACTTACAATTTAATTAAAATACGAATTAAAATACGAATGAAAATTAAGGGGGATTTTGATATGAAATGGTTTTATAATCTTAAGATAAGCAGTAAGTTGTTACTCAGTTTTATTGTGGTTTCAATCATAGCAGCTATTGTGGGTGTTGT
>JAQSYC010000210.1 GCA_029256345.1 Clostridia bacterium
CACAGCTTCCATTAAGGTTCTCCTCTCTTTTTATCCGTCATACTATCTACCATACTGTTTTCCACATCTTCTTCATATTTGTTGATCTCTATCTGCATAGGACTTGGATCATCTGTAATCTTTTTTGTACCTATGTGATTGAAAAAAACAACAATGCCTATAGCTATACCTATAGAGTAGGGAATTGTGATAAATACTGGATTTTCTACTTCTGTACCGGTAAATATTTTGTTGAGTATTGAAAAAGTTTTAGGCAATGATGTATCTGTACTATAGGCCATAATAGCAATAGTTGCACCTGCAAATACAATCACACTAATCAGTGCTGCCTTTATCCACTCTTTGACTGGACTTTCTTTACTCTGCTTAGGCAGGTATTCAATAAGGATATCCATTTCACCTACACTTTGAATCATAGCTTCAGGGTAAACAGATAGGATTGCTTTAATGACATCAATTCTGCCTTTTTGGGCGGGCTTTGGAATATTAAATATTGTGAGGCTGTCCAGCTGATTTTTTACAGATCCGCAGCAACTGGTCTCTGCAATGTCTCCAAGATGAACGAAAGACTTCTTATAAACAGTAGTCCTTTTATAGGCTCTTATATAAATGATTGGCTGTTTCATAAGAGTCATTCCCTTCTCCATTCACAAAAATACCATTTTGATATGTGATATAATCTGCATAGTTCAAATAAAAATAGGTCGTAACAATACTATTATTCCTAAAATATAGTAATCTCCATAAGCTTTAAGACAATAAAAAATAGAGACATGCAAAACTGCATCTCTCTATATCACCCTACTCGCTATTCGTGATAGTTTATAAAACCTTGTTTCTTCCTATCTATCATCTCGTCAATCCTCGAAATATATTCTTCGAGGCTTTTGACATTAGCAACCCGGTCAAGCCGCTCTCCTTTTTGATAAACTACTTTTGTGATAGCTCCTGCCCCAAGTGCAATAATGGTTTGCTTTTCTTCCATTATTTCTACATTATACACGCATTCTCTGTTCGGTACAGCATACCCAACATTTTCAAAGTTGCCTAACATATTTTTTTGTCTGTACATATAATAAGGTTTAAGCCCCATCGTCTCCATAGTTTCTTCACAAACATTTAGCATTTTTTCTATATGTTCTGCCTGAGTCAGTTCATAGTCATCCTGCTGTTCTTTGAGCCTAGAAGCTCTTTTTACAGCCATTGTATGCACCGTAATATTTTCTGGTTTTAATTGGCTAAGCTCTGCCAGTGTGTTTTGTACATCTTCTAATGATTCCCCAGGCAGTCCTATTATCATATCCATATTAATGGAGGTATGGCCTATCTCTCTTGCTTTGTAAAACACCTGTTTAATAGCCTCTGTCGTATGTCTTCTCCCTATCACATCTAGCGTTTTTTGATTCATACTCTGTGGATTAATAGAAATACGATTAACTCCCATTTGTTTCATAATGCTTAATTTCTCTTCCGTAATGGTATCTGGCCTACCTGCCTCTAGTGTGTATTCTTCTATATCAGACAATTTGAATCGCTTCTTTACATGAGCCAATAACCTTAGGAGCTGCTCTTCATTTAAGCTAGTGGGGGTCCCGCCGCCTATGTATAAGCTTCTCACAGGCACATGACTTTTAGCTTCGGCTACATAATCAATCTCTTTACAAAGCGCATCCAAATACGCATCCACCAAATGGCCCTTAGTTTCTAAAGAATAAGCTGTAAAAGAACAATACACACACCGTGTAGGACAAAATGGAATGCCTATATAAAGACTTATTTCATCTTCTTTATTTTTACTCAAAATATCAAGCTCTGCCTGAGCCACTTTAACCATCAAAGCTATTTTAGGTGCTGTTACGTAGTAATCATTTTTCAAAATCGTCTTAATGTGATCCAGCGATAGGCCTTTATTGAGATAGTCGTGGACAATTTTTGTAGGGCGTATGCCTGTCAATATGCCCCATGGCATTTCTTTGCCCGTAAGCTCACTGAGTATTTGGTATGTCCCTCGTTTTAAAGCTTCCTTAATATTTTTCTTATCTGCAAGTTCGTCCCCTGTCCATCTAACAGCCTGGTTCACCCTCGCCACGTGTTGCCCGTCCAAAAACAATTGAACATCTATTTGTTTGTCTTCATAACAAGTCTTTAGGCTATACCCTTCTTTTATATAAGGTATAAATAAATGGATAATATTATTTAATTCATATTCAGCTGTATGGCCTTCGCATTTTAGTTGTATCACTTTATTTCCACTCATTCTTTTATCATTCATAAAGGTTGAAAAAAGGATTGGTCATCTTTTCCTTTTTAACCGTTGTACTGTCTCCATGTCCTGGTAATAACAGCGTTTCGTCAGGAAGTGTAAATATCTGGGCCCTGATAGAACTAAGCAGCCTGTTCATATTACCTCCTGGTTTATCCGATCTGCCAATTGCTCCATTAAAAATAATATCTCCTACAAAAGCTACCTGCTCTTCTTCACAGTAATAAGCTACACCATCTGACGTATGGCCTGGTGCATGAATCACCTTTAGAGTCATAGCCGGGTTGCTCTCTAATGCAATCTGGTCCCCATGCTGAACATACTCATCCGCATGAAGTGTTATACCTCGGCCGTGATTACCTGAAAGATTCCAGGAAGGGTCCTCCAGATACTGTCTGCCTTCTTCATGAATGATAATGGGACATCCTAACTTTTCTCTGATGGCCTCCGCTGCGCCAATATGGTCATAGTGCCCATGGGTAAGAAGTATTTTTTTAATGACAAAACCTTCTTTTTCAATCTGCGCAAGGATTTTTAAAGGTTCATCCCCTGGATCAATTAAAAAACCATGTTTTGTTGTAGCATCTATAAAAAAATAGGCGTGCTCCTGTATCATACCAACTGTTAATACTTTAATCATGTTTTATCCTCCAATAGCATCTAAACTTTATTGTATTTTACGTAGCGAATCTGTACTCCATCTTGTACCCTATCTAGTCCAATACCCAAATAGCCTCTTTCTAACCATAGCATTTGCTCTGCAATAGCCTCTCCTGAGAGTGCTATCGGCTCTATATTTTCTATTATCGTATCATCCTTTATATCTTTTAGCAAAATATATCTGAGAACGTTGTTATACTTTTCCTTGAGGGCTACGATCAAAAGGCCCATAGACAGCAAATTGCTTAGGCTATGGGGATTATACGGCGACACAGTGGCCATAAGGTATCTAGCCCTTCCTTGATTTCTTAAGCGCTGTATGAGTACCTGTCCCATCTTTTGCTGCAGCTGATGTCCTCTATATTTAGGGTCGACTACCACGCATTCTAGATGAACGACTTCATCTTGTGCCTCTTTTTCTAATCCAATATCCAAACCAAGGTTTTTAGAGCTTTCAGCTGGAAAAAATGCCATAAAAAACCCGACGAGATCCCCTTTGTATTTGGCACCTACAGCAAGTCCTTTTTCACCCAACATCGCTTCAAACTCTTTTGTTGATGATGGAACATAAAGGCTTTCGTCCTTTAGGTATTCTACCACTTTTTGTTGCAGTGCTGCCACTTCCTCTAGATCTTCTAAGAAAAGTTGTTCTATAGCAAATGTGCTCATCTTTCCCCTCCCTCATTTAAAATAATAGGATATAAGACAAGCTTATATCCTAGGTATTTTTAAAATAATTTACTACTGTCCAATAGTATTGTAATGGGGCCATCATTTATAAGCTGCACTTTCATATCTGCCTGAAACTCTCCTGTCAAAAAAGGAATCTCTTGCTTAAAAAGCTTCTGCACCAAAAGATTATATTTGATATGAGCTTCCTCCACACTTCCAGAAGTTATAAAGCTTGGCCTCATTCCTTTTATAGCATTTCCGTAAAGGGTAAAATTGGGAACCACAAGTATCTGCCCCGCTACATCCCTTACCGACAAATTCATCTTGCCATCACTGTCTTCAAAAATTCTAAGTCCAGTTATTTTGTTAATCATATAGTCCATATCTTTTTCAGTATCATCTGCCTTGATGCCTACTAGTACCAAAAGCCCTTTTCCAATTTCTGAAATTTTGCGGCCTTCTACTACAACAGACGCTTCTGATACCCTTTGTACCACTGCTCTCATACTAACTCCTTTATGACGAAACTCTCATAATCTCTAGAACATCTCTTAACTGTCCTATTTTTCTCGTTAACTCTTCTAACTGATAAACATCTGTTATTTCTATTTTCACATTAAAAATGGCATTGTTTTTGATACTTTTAGCATTAAAAGACTTTACTGGCAGCTTCATATCTGTAAGAATTTTAGAGATATCCACAATAATACCCAATCGGTCCAAACAAGTAATTTGAATTTCGGTCACATAGGT
>JAQSYC010000211.1 GCA_029256345.1 Clostridia bacterium
CATCGCAAGGGCTCCCGGATTAATCAGCGCTGTTTTTAAATTAATCTTGTACTTTTCTCCTCCCACAGTTCTGATTCCATAGGTCCATAGAAAAACATTACCAAGCACAATATGCGCTGAGCCCAAAAAAACACCTACACTTCCCAATAACGCCTGCAGTAATGGAATAGCCATAAACCCATTATTAGAGAATACAAGACACATACGTTTGTCTCTAAAATACTCTGCAACATTTTTTTTGAATAATATATTTCCTAAAATAATCGAAATAATATAGGCCATAACTCCAACTACAAAGGTAATTAATAGGCCTTTTGCAAGCTCGGATTCAAAGGCCCTTTGGTAGGAAGAAATAATGACTGCTGGTGTTGCGACCAGCATCAAAATAGCTGAAATCTGTTTTGTTCCCTCTTCATTTAGAATATCTTTTTTACTTAGGATATACCCTACAAGCATGAGTAAAAACATAATAAAAATTTGATTAATGATTGTCAAACCGTAATTTAGCAATACCGAGCCTCCCTTGCTGTCCTCTACTACATTCACACAGTTTTTCAATAAATCTCTGCTCTTCTTCATTGGGGATAGAAAACCAATGAAAAATATATGGATTTTTGTATCCACACCTTTCAAAGAGCGTACTGATATCTGATAAAGCAAAAAAGGTTTTATTATCTTTTCTTAAAGTTTCATTTTGTGCATACAGCCAGCTTCCCTTAAGAACGTTGCCCAAAACGCTATAATGCATAAGATTTTGTATACCCCCTATGATATAACCTCCCTCTTTTAAGTACCTGCGAATCTCCAGCAGAAAGGCTTCTGGAGAGGCTACCTTTTCAAGGTGGTTACCTATAAAAATATAATCAAAATAATGCTCTTCAAATCCGAGAGGAAATACCCCTATTTCTTGAGTGGAAGTTGCAGCAATATGGCTTGTAATCTCTGCAATATCCTTATTAGGTTCTATGGCATACAGCTTAACATGAGGGTAACTATTTTTTATGTTTAACAAGGTTACTCCTAGGCCGCTGCCCACTTCTAAAATATTCATGGGTCTATTGGGGTTAGATTCATCTATAAGCCGTATCAAATCCAGTCTCACCTCATCAAAAATAAAGGTTTCAAATCCCCATTTCTGCCTGAACTTCTCTCTATTTGCATAAAGAATAGGTAAAAACTTATCTAAATCCTTCCTAAAAGCTGTTCCTAAATAATGATAAATATAAGCATCATGGCAAAGTATCAGCTTATAACCCGCAGTTATAATCCGTAACGAAAGATCATTATCCTCCACATACCCCGGTGAATACATTTCATCCAGTAGACCAATTTTGTCTATTACTTCCCTTTTAATCAACAGACAAAATCCAATAAGAAAAATCTTCTCTTCCCAACGGATGCTGCATGAGATATTATTTTGGTCTGCAAAAGCTATCATTTCTTCTAGGTTGTCACAATTTGCGGTTGTCTCTACCCCCTGCAAATTTTCATGATGATTGCTCACTGCTCCTGTTGCTCCTATGCTCTTGTCGCTGTACAAACAAGTTTGCAAGTTTTCAAGCCATCTCGGAGTTACTATTGTATCATTATTTAATAGTAGTATATCACATTCTTCTGAGGCTAAACCAATACCCATGTTACATCCTTTTGGAAAACCAGCATTGTAGTCATTGAGTATAATCTTTAAATCCTTTTGCTCTTTCAGCCATTCCACTGTACCATCTGTTGAATGGTTATCCACTACGATGATTTCATACGTATCTTTTACAGTATGTTTTTTAATACTTTCAATACACTGTTTATTGTACTCTAGATTATTATAGGTAAGAATGATAATAGCTGTTTTTTGAATATCACCTGCCAACCTGACCTCATCTCCTCATTGTCTTACTTTATTTTTCCATCATTACAGAGTATTCAAA
Source organism: Clostridia bacterium (assembly GCA_029256345.1). Lineage (GTDB taxonomy): Bacteria > Bacillota > Clostridia > Lachnospirales > Cellulosilyticaceae > FMMP01. The sequence goes on from JAQSYC010000211.1 coordinate 1,923, forward strand.
GAACCCTGTATTGATGAAGAAATATTTTGGAGAAATGTTTATAAAAAAGTAAACCCCACTATACTAAATGTCAGTGAGGTTTCAGGTAAGTATTGGCCTACTCGTTATGGCTTGATAAGCTCTTCAAAATGTGCACTGTATTTAATTTCACCATTATTTAATATCCATAATGCTTCTGTATCTGGCAGACTATCTATAAGCGCTATCCCTTCATCTAAAGGCATGTTAAATACTGCGGTTGAAAGTGCATCTGCTTCACCAGAATCCTTGCAGATAATTGTAACAGCTGTAAAGTATTCAGAGGGTAATAGTGTCTTGGGATCAATAATATGGTGATAGTTAACACCGTCAACAGTATAATATCTTTCATAATCACCGCTTGTAACAAGCGATTTATCCGTAAGATTCATAATCTTTAAAATAGGTTCTTCACTGTCTTTATCAGGGTTTTGAATACCTACATTCCAAGACTCTTTGTCTTGCCCTTTATTGCCTATAGCCCGGATATTACCTCCTACACTGATGAGTCCTGATGTAAATCCTTGTTCTATAGCCATTTGTGCCACTTGTTCAACAGCAAATCCCTTGCCAATTGCCCCAACATCAAGAGCCATATCTGGATCTTCCAAAAACACTGTAGACTGTGCTTCATCAATAATAACCTTCTCTATATCCGTATGAAGCTTAGCCTTTTCCAGCTCTTCCATCGGCGGCAGCTTAGCATTCTCTGGATCATCGGTACCTGCTGTCCTGTACTCATGCCATATTCTTAATACAGAACCAAAAGCAATATTTACTTTTCCATCGGTTTTTTTATATTCGTTTTTTGCAAAAAGCAATAAATCTATTATTTTTTTGTCCACTTTAACAGGCTCAAGTCCTGCATGGTCATTAATTGTTTTGAGATTATTGACCCCCTCATAATCATTGTATATATCATAAAGCTCATGATATGTTTCAAGATTATTGTAAATAAACTCCGAATGCTTTGTAAATTCTTCTTTGCTTTCTGTATAGGCTACAATCTTGGTTACCGTATTAAAAAGCACAAGAAATTCTGACTCATAACGTGAGACTTTACTCTCACCACAAGCCGTAAGATTCATTGTTAACAGTATTATAAGTATACATACAAGTATTTTTTTCACCATACTTCTCACCTCCACAAAAAGCGTATAAATAACGCGCGCTTGTAAAATAGGAAAGTCTGGTTCATTGCTGTCAAAACGAACTTCCTATTTCAAAATAAGAGGTAGCCAAGCTACCTCTTATTATTTTATCCATTTATTATTTAGCAGATGCACTCGCTTTTTCAATACCTGCTATGTAATCACCAATCTTAACCGTTACAGAAGCTGCAAGTTCTGCATCAGTTGGAGCTGTTGTTTCATTTACTGCAATACCTTTTACTTCATCAACTGTTTTACCTATTACATATTGTGAAAGAGCTGCTGATTGTTCAAACCACTCTTTACCAATACCAGATGCTTTAAGCATACCATAATCAGCGCCAAGTTCAACCTTAGTTTTGTAAGCACCTTTTATGTCAGAAGTGATTTTACCTTCTTTTGAGATTTTAACATCTGTTTGTGAAGCATCAATAATATTGCTTGTAATTTTGCCATCAGCGCCAAATGTAGTTGCTACATAAACTGAATAAGCTTGTGCAACGCCATCTTCTTCTGCTGCATTTTTAGATTTTTCAATATTTGTACTAACAGCTAAGCCTAATTTATCATCAGCTTGAGCGCCTAATTCTTGTGCATTTGCAACCGCTTTTTCAATAGCTGCTATGTAACCACCAATTTTAATTGTTACAGAAGATGTAAGTTCTGCATCAGTTGGAGCTGTTGTTTCATCTACTGCAATCGCTTTAACTTCTTCAACAGTTTTACCAACTACATAATCAGCAAGAGCAGTAGCTTGTTCATTCCATTCTTTACCAAGACCAGATGCTTTACCCATACCATATTCTGTGCCTAGTTCTTGTTTTGATTTAAAAGTTGCTTTTAAATCAGTTGTTACTTCACCTGCTTTAGAGAAGTTGATTTTTGTTTGTGCTGCATTAATAGCGCATTTTAAGATTTTACCATCTGCGTCTACTGTAACTGCAACAACTGTTGAGTCTACTTGTGCAAGACCATCTTCTTCTGCTGCATCTTTAGATTTTTCTGTTGTTGAAATAACAGCAAGACCTGTTTTTACCCCGCCTGCTGCTGGTGCTGGCTCTTCTGCCGCTGGAGCTTCTGCTGCTGGTGTTTCTGCTGAAGTGCAAATGGCACCATAGATAAACTTAACAATAAAGCTAATGATTTTTTCATATATACCTCCAAATTTTATTTTATTTTTATTTAGACCAAGCTTTTACACTTGGGAAATAAACATTATGACTTGTCTTTTTTTTAACATTTCAAGGTTCAACTTGACTATTATGTTAACAAATGACTTATAAAAATCAGCACGGTATTTGCTCCCATAATAATGACGTAGTTCTTGATGGCTAAAACAAAGGTTACTGCTTTATCCTGTAATTTTAAAAATTGACTGATGTTTTTTTGTACAGCAACTAGCGTAAGTATTGTCAGCAGACATAGGGGGGATAATATTTTTAATACTACCATCGCTATCACTGCTACATAGGTTAAATAGTACATACCCGCAAATAAATATAGTGCTTTATCTCCTAAATAATAGGGTAAAGTGTGGCGCTTAACCTGAATATCCTTTTCTAAATCACAAATATTGTTGGCCAGCATAATATTTGCTGTTACACAAACTGGAATAACCGAAAATATAAGTACTTTAACTATAGGCCAGACTTGTAGGCTAATACTGATTGTTTCCATGCTTAAATTTAATGAAAGCAGCATTCCTTCCGGCATATTGATATACATCAAAATGAAGGGTATCAGTAACCCATAAAAAATACCAGATAAAATCTCACCCAAGGGCTGCCTAGATATAGGCAGTGGCCCATAGGTATAAAAAACACCACAAAGGAAACAAAGTCCACCTAGAAGAAATACTACAAGATCTGTAAGATAGGCTAAATATAGTCCTAGTGCCATACTTATTCCAAGTAACATCAATATATGCACAAAAGCAGTACTTCTCCTAAACTGTAAAATTTGTCCATTGGTTTTTGTATCAATGTAATTATTAATTGCCGTTGTTGTCAAGTCAAATAAGAACATCGAACAAAAAAATATACCAGTTAACTTCCACTCTATACTTTCTCCGCTATATAACAGAAAAGCTATTGTCATAAAAAAAGCGAATAAGCTAGTAATTTTTGTCCGTATTTCAACATAATCAAGAAATCTTTTAATCACTCTCATCCCTCCCCTACTCATTTAGAGTACACGAGAAGCTCTATCTAAAATAGAGATAAGCCTTGTACGTTTGTCATCT
>JAQSYC010000212.1 GCA_029256345.1 Clostridia bacterium
CTAGAATCAGGACCATTGGATTTTGTATTAGCAGATTTAGGTGTCTCTTCCATGCAAATAGACAATCCTGAAAGAGGCTTTTCATTTAAAAGTGATGGACCCTTAGACTTACGTCTGAATCCCAATAGAGGTGAATCTGTAGCCTCGCGTTTAAAAACTATTTCACAAGATGAATTACAAGGTATGTTGTTAGAAAACGCGGACGAACCTCATTCGGCAGTCATTGCCCGTGCCATTATTGCCCAAATTAAAAAAGGCATAGACCTATCAACAACCACTCAGCTCCAACAGGTTATTAAAGATGCTCTGCAATTTATTCCAGAAAACACGAGGGACTATGAGATTAAAAAATCTTGTCAACGCTGCTTTCAAGCGTTACGAATTGATGTCAATAATGAATTTGAAGTGCTGTATGAATTTCTGGAAAAACTTCCTGCTACCCTTGCTAAGGGCGGTCGCGTTGCTATACTTTCCTTTCATTCAGGAGAAGATCGCCTCGTCAAAAAATCTTTTCAACGTTTTTTCCGCGAAGGTATCTACCGCGAAATAGCTCCCGATTCTATTAGACCATCATTTGAAGAATGTAATACCAATAGCCGTGCCCGTTCTGCTAAATTGCGTTGGGCCATAAAAACATAAAGATATTCCCCCTATCAAGACATTAACATTATAAAAAGTATAGCAAATGAACTGACTGAACTGACCCCAATAAGTTAGACCTAAAAATCTAACTTATTGGAGGCCAGTTTTTTTGTGAATTCGGTATATATACCACAGAAACCTCCTACTGCACTGAAGATTGAAAACTGAAAAACTTTGCAGAATGTAAAAACCGACACTAAACCTATTTTCCTGTAAACACCAAAACCCACGATCTCTGGGCAATTGTCAGAAATTCATGGGTTATAACCACGGCTCATACATAAATGTATATTGCGAAAAAGTGTAATATGCTTCCAGCAAGCACAAACAGATGCCATATAAAATGATGATATTTAAACCAATTAAATACAAAAAATAAAACACCGATACTATAACATACGCCTCCTGCAAGTAACAGTACAAATCCCATTCCACCAATTGCAAGCAAACAAAAAGGTGTATATGTCCCCGCAATTAACAGATAGACAGAGGAATGATCCATACGTTCAAATACATTCTTCACTTTCCCCTCTGGGAATGCATGATAAAGCATCGAGTTGCCATAAAGTACAATAAGTGAAACTGAATAAATAATCATACTAACCTCATATAAAGTATGATTAACGCTTATACCTTTGATGACTAGTAAAACTAAAGCAACAATTCCTAATAACATCCCAATTCCATGAGTAATTGAATGAGCAATTTCTTCTCCCATGGAAAAATTTTTTCTAACGATTATTTTTTTAACTTTATGCATCTGACACCTCATCGCCTTATCCATTATCTACATCAATATATTCTGACACCCTAGACTTAAGTAGTTCCACCAACTCTTCATCCATGAATCCGTAATTATCAGCTATATTCAAATAACAAGTAACGCAATATACTTCTCCATCTTTATTATTGCCCGATATAAGCTTTAGTTCTTTACCAAACTTGCATCCACTTCCCTTTTAAATAAGCCCATTTGAGAAAAAGAATATATCGTTAATGCTATCCATATTAAACCAAAGCTAATCATATCCACAGACGTAAACACTTCATGAAACACAAAAACCCCAATAAAGAGACTTATTGTAGGTGAAATATATTGAGTGAAACCAAGCACTGACAAAGGAAGTCTCTTTGCTCCACTTGAAAATAGCAAGAGTGGCACAGCTGTAACTATACCCGATCCTATAAGAAGAAGTATGACACCTATATGCTCTCTGCCAAAAGCACCCACCCCATTCATCTGTCTTACTGCAATGTATAATGCAGCAACTGGAACAAGCATAGTGGTTTCAAGCGTTAATCCAACTATAGAATTAGTTCTAATTAACTTCTTCATCGCACCATATAATCCAAAAGAAACAGCTAGTCCTAAGGAAACCCATGGTATTTTACCATATTGTAAGGTTTTGATAATGACACCCGTAGAAGCAAGCAAAAGTGCTCCTGCTTGCCAGTAATTTAACTTTTCCTTGAATATTAGCATTCCCAAAGCCACTGCAAACAGTGGATTAATATAATATCCTAAGCTGGCATCTACAATCTTATCTGAATTGACAGCCCATATATATAAGCCCCAGTTAAACGCAATTAGAATTGATGCAATAAATATATAAAACACTTGCTTCTTATCCTTCATGACATACTTTAACGCTTTCCATTGTTTGGTTATGGCTATAATAAAAATTGTAAATACAAAAGCCCATAAAATTCTGTGTGATAAAATTTCTATTGAAAACACACTGTCTATCAGCTTCCAATAGATAGGTAGAATTCCCCATAATATGTATGCTACAACTGCATATATTACACCGTAAGTCCTCTCATTCCTCAATTATTTTCCCTCTTTTCTTTGTTGATTTTTTATGTATTAACCTCATTACTTGTGGGAAATTCCCCACTTCATATAAAAACCTTCTATAGCTTTCTTATCCTTCACTTAGATTCCCTATTAACACTTATCTAAAAATGAAATAACCAACTTATCTTACCTCATAATATTTTGAAGCTTGATTCTAAATAAGTAAAAAAAGCCATAAGAAATATTATTTAAATATCTCCTAGGCTTTTATCCTTCCGTGTACACTATTTACTGTGCGTTTTCTCTCGGACCTGCCAGTCAAAACTGCGGAACCCTAGAAAACCATATAGGTATTATATTTGTATAAAAACGAAAATTTATATAGTAACTTTAACATATTACATTTACTAATACAACCTAATTATTTTTATAGCATTAAGTATCATTCCTTGAAAGCAATCATTGCATAAAAAAAATGCATTGTGAAATAGTTACTATTGTGTCTTCCGACACTGGAGGTGAATCGCACTGATTCTATCCATTATAACCATATAGTTACCTCCTTTTTTGAGTCTCGTTTAAAGATAACATATATGAAAACAGGCCAAAACCCTCCTCTATATCAAATACTTATAGCCATTATTTTAACACAATACTCAAAATTTGCCTAATTCCTCCTACTATTTACACTAAATATCAGTACCTATTTGATCCTACCTAGAAATGAGGATTTATTTTTATTTAACTGCATATTCTTGTCCTTACACTCATATATATTTAGCATAAAGGTGTACATGATTTAGCGACGTAACCTTTATTGTCTCCTTGTCTGGAGTCTTTTTTTATTCTCTAACAAATTCATCAATACTCATTGGTGCCTGAGCGCTTGGTATGGCTATGTGCTTATAATCTTAAAACTTCAAATGGATTACATCACTGGGGTACATTACATCTTGCAAAAATAACACTTGAAAATAAGAGTTTAGAATAATTTAGCAAGCAATAATTTCCTTAATCATAAACTCTTTCCCGCATAGTATCTCCCAGTGCTTGCCTTCGCACTTTGGACATGTATTATTATTCTCAATGAGATTAAAAACCTTATGACACTTCTTGCAAATAGCATTGCCTGGTAAAACTTCAATTTTTAATTTTGCCTCTTGTAATATCGTACCATCCACTGCAGCAGGATAACAGGCTTCAATATATTTCGGAATCATGGATGAGAGTTCACCAATTTGAAGAACTACTGTTTGGATTTGTGTTACGCCATTTTTTTTCGCGAAATTTTCAACTGTTTTAACGACTTCCATCAAAACTCCCACTTCATGCAAATGAATTCACCTTCCTCTTTTTTTTGCAAAAAAATTCTTCACACTTTTCCCTGCAATTCTGCCTTGGCGTTTGATAACATGTTTGATAACTATAGGTTTCATATCTTTAAAATCCACACCAGCACTATCGTATTTTCTTATCAGTGAAATGGCGTCAAATTTGCATTTTGTAGTACAAACTCCGCAGCCCACACATTGGTATTGATCTACATTCACTGCGCCGCAGCCAAGGCAACGTTCAGTTTCCTTCTCTATTTGTTCTTCAGTAAAGATCGTACGTAAATCCTTAAAGGTTTCTTTTGATTTGCTTCCCTCCACATGAAGTGCTCTTTGCCTAGGTAACCTATCATAGCCGTCCATGTTTAAGTTTTCTTTATCAAGCGCATGATATTCTCTTTCACGGCTTATTGTCAGGTTATCTCCATGAATATAACGATGAATTGAAATGGCCCCTTGCTTTCCTAAAGCAATAGCATCTATAGCAAACTTAGGACCTGTTACAGCATCTCCGCCGGCAAATACATCCGCTTCACTTGTCTCGAAAGTGATTGAATCAGCTTTTATTGTCTTATTTGGATTTAATGTGATTTTAGAATCCTTTAACAATCCGCCTAAGTCTATTCCTTGACCAACTGAAACTAGCACATTGTTTGCTTTAACAACCTTTGTTGTATTTTCATCATATTTAGGATTAAATCTTCTATTTTCATCGAAGACAGAAATACATTTTTTGAATTCTACACCAACAATATGTCCATTTTCATGAAGCATTCGTTTTGGACCCCAAGAATTGTTGATAACAATACCTTCTGACAAGGCTTCTTCAATTTCTTCCTCAAGAGCAGGCATTTCTTGTCTACTTTCTAAACAATACATATCTATTTGCGTGGCACCAACTCTTTCTGCCGTTCTGGCAACGTCAATAGCAACATTTCCACCGCCAATGACAAGTGCTGGTCCTTCCATTTTCACCGTTTCCCCTAGACTGACTTTGCGTAAGAAATCGACACCAGTTATGACACCTGCCGCTTCTTCACCCTCAAGACCTAGATTCTTACCTGTTTGAGCGCCAATTGCTACATAAAAGGCTTTGTAGCCATCCTTTCTTAACTCGGGGAGCGTAACATCCTTGCCCACCTCAACGCCTGCTTTAAATGCTACTCCTAATTCCCTCAAAATGTCTATTTCCGCATTGACCACTTCTTTTTCTAGTCTAAAGGATGGAATACCCAGTGTTAACATACCACCAAGCACTTTTTGTTTTTCAAATACTGTTACCTTATAACCCTGAACTGCCAGAAAATAAGCACAAGAAAGTCCGGCAGGGCCGCCGCCAACGACAGCAACTTTTTCTAATCTTTCTGCGTTCTTTTCAGGTACAAATCGATCTTTGGTATTCAAATCCTGCTCTGCAATAAATTTTTTGATATCATCAACAGCAATGGCTTCATCTACATCCGCCCTTGTACAAGCAGATTCACACTTTCTTGGACAAATGCGTCCGCAGATTGCAGGAAGTGGATTTTCTTTCTTAATAAGCTCCAATGCTTCTCTATACTTTCCTTGAGATGCCATCTTGATATATCCTTGAATAGCTATGTGAGCTGGACATTCCGATTTACACGGGCTTGTTCCACCCTCATCAACAATCTTACGGTGGCGGTAATCAGGATTCCATTTGGCTTTTCCCCACTGAGTATCATATGGTGTTTCCTGCTCCTTAGGAACGATAATAGGTGTCTTCACACACAAATTTTGTCCCAGTGTTGCTGCATTAGATTGGCAATTTTCCACACACTCTCCACAAGCGACACATTTATCTTTATCCACGACTGCTACATAGTTTGATCTTGACCAATCAGGATTTCTATAAAGATTTGCATTTCTAAGGCCAAAGCAAGAACATCCACAACAATTACAAATAGCCAGGGCATTTCCAGGCCCCGATAGATTGGGTATAGAATGTACCATTCCCTCTTTTTCAGCTTTTCTGCAAATAGCAATAGCTTCTTCCCTAGTAATTTCCCGGCCTTTTCCTGTACGAATATAGTACTCAGCCGCGGGTCCAAGCTGGATACACATTTCTTCAACCGTGTGCCCACACCCCTCACCAATCACTCTCATAGATGTGCGGCATGCACAATCAGCCACAGAAAAAACCTCATGTTTATTAAGCAGATAGGCAATTTCCTCATAAGAGGCTCTTCTTGTATCCCCCTCAATGGCACTTTCGATTGGGATAACTCTCATTACCCCAAGTCCTACTGGAATATTTCCTGCCATTAATACACCTAATTTCCTGGTGTATTCTTCAAAACATTCCGCAATGACTGGATACTTTTTAACATTTTCCTTGTTTACAACCATGTATTCCATTACACCAGGAACAAAAAGTTCAAGGCAGTATTTATCGACGCCGCCTTCTTTTTCGACTTTAATGGAGCCATCAAGCGCCATTTTATATAAAATCTTTCCTACTTCAACTACTGGTTTTCCAGAAAGTTTGGCGACTTCCTCTACCGTTTTATACTTGCGAATCTCCAGATTAAGTGCTATTTCCGCCATTTCATCTGTCGTAACGGGCTCAAGAATTCTGTATTCTGGGTCTGTTGGTTTTACTTTTACTATCCCGCCTGTAATCCCCGCAGCAATCTTATTTGCCAGTTCAAGTACTTTTTTCTTTACCATATTGATTTCCCCTTTCAGCCAAAACCTAGATACTCTAAACAACTCTCATTATGTTATATGCTGCTGATTATTCTTTCTCGTTCCACGCTTTCACTTCGGTACGTATCCAGTCGACCCACGCAGAAGTTCCCTCCCCGGTTTTAGCAGAGATTGGGATAACCTTGATATTTGGGTTCAACTTTTTTACCCATTCTTTCACTGCCTCTAAATCAAAATCAAAATAGCCTATTGCATCCATCTTGTTAATTAATAAAACGTCTACAATAGAAAACATTAAAGGATATTTTAGAGGTTTGTCATCTCCCTCCGGTATACTTAAAATCATCGCATTTTTTGATGCTCCGGTGTCAAATTCTGCTGGACATACCAAATTTCCAACATTTTC
>JAQSYC010000213.1 GCA_029256345.1 Clostridia bacterium
GCGATAACAGTATAGTCTCCAGCTGGTACGTCACGACCTACTAAGTGGTAGCCGGCTACTAAAGTGGTTTTCTCAAATATAGGCACTGGAGAAAAGAGAGTGGTCTCCAAACCAGATATTTGAATACGGTCACCGGTACTTAGACTAGCTTCGATTTTGGTAACACCTACGGTTGAATCTTGATCATGACCATAGGTAAGTATTTCATTAATATAAGGTATATCTTTTTTATAGATAAAAAGATCTCCACTTCCCTTTGGTGTAGTGATCATGTATCTGCCCGGCTGGATATCTTTTCCTACTAAAAAAGACCCAATGGGCAGTGAGGTTTCACGGGGAGATGTTTGACTTAAAAAAGATGGGGAATTGTTTGTACTGGCATAATGGGTGGGATTATAAAAGGAAGAATTTATGAGAGTCTTATGGGAGGTCAATAGGCCTAGGACAATAAAAGCGGATAGTATAGGGAAAATCCATACCCACCCTGTGAGGTGCAAAGGAAGCCTAATCAATTTGCCGCATTTATGACATATCTTTTGCTGAGGTTTAATGGTTTGTTTGCAGTATTTACATTTCATCGATAGACCTCCAAAGTTTCCAATTATACCTATAGTATCCCCAGCAATACAAGAATCATACTTGTTATTGTGGAAATATTGTTTGGGGTATAACAAAAGGGCATATGTTTAGGAGAAAGCTTTTACATATGCCCAAGGAAAGGATGCTATAAAGCAGAACAACATAATCATACCCGTACGGCAATTAAAAAACAAGGCAGTAGGGGTATGATTATAATATGTTTTTTAGAGATTAAAATTTAAATAAAATCCCCACAGCAGCTCCGCCAAGGATATAAACAACAGGGTGCTTTTTGTATTTATTAATTAAAAAAATCATGATTAAAAACAGCAGAGTAGACTTGATATCTACTAAGTCAATAAGTTGGCGAGTCAGTTCGAATTGTCCTAAGGTTATAATAGATACCTTAAATACTTCAAAGCCAGCCAAAGCAATAAGAGCTGTAACAGCAGGTCTTAGACCATAAAAAGCAGCTTTAACATAAAAGTTTTCATTGAATCTATTAAGAAATCTGGCCACTAAAATAATGATAATGATAGAAGGCGCTACAAGTCCTAAAGTTGCAATAATCCCTCCAAGTATACCACCCGAAGAATAACCAGTATATGTAGCCATGTTTACGCCGATGGCTCCAGGGGTGGATTCGGAAATAGCAATCATGTCAGGGAGAATCGAAGCATCCAGCCAAGTATACTTATCGGCCAAATCATAGAGAAAAGGTAAGGTGGCCAAACCGCCTCCTAAAGCAAACAAACCAATCTTAAAAAATTCCCAGAACAGTAGTAAATAATTCATAGACTTTTTACACCACCTATCTTTTTAGAAATAATTCCTGTGAGAGCGGAGCCAATAATAATATAGATGGGCGAGATATCAAATAATAATCCTACGATTAAGGCGGCTGTAAATAAAACAATTCCTACCCAGTCGATAATGGCTGTTTTAAGCATTTTAACAACCACATTTGCAACTAATACGGCAACTACTACCCGTACCCCTGCAAAGGCATGCTGGATAATGGGATTATCATTAAAGCTTTGAAGAGCAGAGGCGATAAGGGTAATAACAATAAGGGAGGGAAAAGTCATCCCCAGAGTAGCGACAATGCCGCCGATGATGCCTTTTCTTTTGTAGCCGATAAAGGTAGAGGTATTAACCGCTATAACCCCAGGTGTACATTGTCCTACAGCATAATAATCCATAATCTCCTCTTCAGTAGCCCATCCATACTTTTCAACAATTTCTTTTTGCAGCATAGGCAGCATAGCATAGCCGCCACCGAAGGTAAAGGCGCCTATACGTGCGAAAATCCAAAATAAAGTCCATAACTCTTTCATAATGTATACTCCTTTAAATTTATCTATAGATATAAGTATAACAGTCTTAGTATTATTTTATAAGGGTAAAATGATTAAACTTGTATTTAAAACGTAATTTGACTTATTAACTCAGTAATTTATAATATTAGATAAGGTTGGACAGCAGTGATGTCAGTTAATAAAGAACTGGTATGACATCTAGTGGCAGTCTTTAGATCGGCTACATCTAAAATCAAACAGGTTCAATAGCCTACTACATATAAGGAGATGTCCATGGAAAAAATTAAGGAAGAATTGAAAAGGTATAAGTGGATACTGATTGCCGGTATTATAACAGCCTTACTGGCAGGAAGCATAGCAGCGAATGCTCATGTGATGAGCTTTATGAATTATCAAATAAAAAATGATACCAAGAGTATCATGAATTTGATAACAAAAGATATTAAAAATATAGGAAGGCAAGATGACTGGTACTTTATAAAGGCTATAGAGTATCTTATAGAAGAAAATACAGAAGAAAGTCTAAACTATCTGGAGCAGCATCTGGCAGAATTCATACCGGACAGGCAATATGAGATTATACAGGCCTATAATAATAAAAAAATAGTATTTAAAGACCATAAAACTTTTATGCCGATTCTTATAGAGCGTATAGAAAATAGTATAGTGCTTCAGTACCTTAAAAGAATGGATCAAAATGTATTAGACAAAGAGTTGTTCTATTATTTTGGTGAAAAGCCTGAAGTAAATGAGACATTTATAAATACCATGAATCAGCTGCTAATGGCATATCCCGCTACACTACCTCTTGACCAGTTTCAGTTTAGTCTGTACCAGCTACTTACTATAAGCGATGACGCGATGGAAGAAAAGAAAAACAACATTTTCAGTAAGCTGGAGCCAGAAGCTGCTAAAGCTTATTTGTTCAAAGAATTAAAGACAAAACCTATCGAACTGGATTTACTAAATAAGTGGATGGAGTTTCTTAATCAAAACAAAGTTATAACCTCCAATGACTATGTGGCCTTCACGAATATTTATGGTGAAATCCAGCTTATACGTAATAGTTATAAACATTTGGAAGAAAAGCAAGTTGATCTTGTCAACGCCAAACAAATGATAGAGGTTCAAATAGGGGAAGATCTTGAAACTTTAGATAAAAATCAGCAGAAAATGGATGCTTTAAAAGTGCAGGGGACTGCTGGTGAAAAAGAACTAGAAAAGCTTACAGACTATGCCCACATGGCGCTTTATATTGATAAAGCTTATGGCAATGGAGAATACGAAGCTTCTATTCCACGGAAAAACTTATTCGGAAACTATAAATCATCCAATCATAAGTATATTATTAAACTAAATACAACAGATTATTATCAGGAAGGTGTTTATTATGTAGATGTCTATTTAAATGGGACAAAGGTAGGCAGTAAAGGAGACGAGTATCCTTACTATGTAGAAGTATCAACACAGGAGCTGGAGCGCATAGAGCTTTTAAATAATGAACGGATAGCCAGCATGAAAGAACTAGAAGAACTGACTAAAAACACAGCTGATCTGCAAAAAAACGTAGAAGCTATTAAAAAAGAGACGGGTTATGATCAAACCGAAGCAGATTTACAGGCGGTTATTGTACAAAAGGAAGAACTGATTAAAAGATTAGATGATAAAACAGTAGAAATCAAAAATTTATTGAGTATAGGGAATGTGAGTATACCAAGTTTATCTTAAGGGATGGAAAATAAACTTTTAGTATCTCTTTTAATACTCAATACAAAAAAGGAGCCTAGGCTCCTTTTGGTAGTTAATGACTAATTGGCTTGCTGAAGAGAGTTTTTTAGATCATCTTCAGGGGTACTTATAGGTTTGATATTAAAGGTATCTACAAGATATTGTAATACGTTAGGAGAAATAAAGGCAGGGAGACTTGGACCTAAAAAGAGCGGTTGCTATTCTTACTGCAGAATAAGCATCGTTACACTGCCCGACATCTAACAATCTTGGAAGACCTGCTACGGTTCCAAAATCCAATTTATTGAAGCGGTATTTACCACAGGCTAAAGTAAGGATAATACAATCCTTTGGCACAAGCTCAGCAAACTCAGTGTAGTAGTTGCGACCAGGTTTGGCACCATCACAGCCGCCTATCAGGAAGAAATGTCTGAGTTGCCCCTCTTTAACAGCATTTACGATAGTTTCTGCATGGGATAAAGTAGCGTGATGGCCAAAGCCAACCAAAATCTCTTGAGGCGTTTCATCTTCTTTAAAACCGCCAAGTTCTAATGCTTTAGCGATGATTTCACTAAAATCTTTTGTGCCATCTTCTGCAATAGCAATGTTTTTAATGCCATCCCATCCTACAACATTGGTTGTAAATAATCGGTCTTTATAACCTTCGCGGGGTCTCATCAAGCAGTTGGTGGTCATTAAGATACATCCAGGGATGTTATCAAATTCTTTTTGCTGATTTTGCCAAGCTGAGCCAAAATTACCAACAAGATGTTTATATTTCTTTAGGGAAGGATAGCCGTGGGCTGGCAGCATTTCACCGTGGGTATAAATATGAATGCCTGTGCCTTCTGTCTGCTCAAGCAGCATTTCTAAGTCTCGTAAATCGTGGCCGGAAACAATGATAAAAGGGCCTTTCTGAATGTTAACATTAACTTTATGAGGGGAGGGATTTTTATAGCGGGTCGTATTGGCTTCATCCAAAACTCTCATGACTTCTATACTCATTTCACCTGTACGCATCGTCATGCGAATCATTTCTTCAAGGGTTAACTGATCATTGGTTGTAGAGGCCAGACCTAAAAAATAAAATTGGTCTACTTGGTCACTGTAGTATTTGATGAATCTAGCCTGATGACCATAGGCACTTATTCCTTTTAGACCATAAAGCACTGTTGATCGTAAGGAGCGAATGTCTGGATCAAGACTTTGGTCGTACATAATACCTGCTTTGACAGAATCCTTCAGCATAGCTTCTTTGGTATCGGAGAGGTTGTAAAC
>JAQSYC010000214.1 GCA_029256345.1 Clostridia bacterium
AGGAGGTATTGGGATGGGAGTTAATAAAGAATTACTAAAGGGAACGACAACCTTGCTTATTTTGCAGCTGCTTAAAGAAAGTGATAAATACGGGTATGAGATGACGCGAGAACTGGAAAAACGTTCAGATAGTTTATTTACATTAAAAGAAGGTACGCTATATCCGATTCTTCATACCCTTGAAAGTGAGGGGATGATAGAGGCGTATTGGGAAGATACGCCAGCAGTCCGCAAACGAAAATATTATTGCCTCACAAAGAAAGGAGATAAGCTGCTTCAAGATAAAAAAGAAGAGTGGAGAGCTTATGCCAAAGGGGTTAATACGATTATAGGGGGAGGTCTATGCAGTGAATCCTTTAGTTTCTGAATTTATAAAAAAAGTTTTGCAGCCTGTCAAATATCAGAAAATGCATCCCTTCATAACCAGAGAAATAGAAGATCATATAGAAAGCTTAAAGGAAAATTATACAGAAGAAGGGCTGGAAGAAAATAAGGCTTATCAAAGAGCACTAGAAGATATGGGGGATGCAGAAGTAGTCGGTAAATCTTTTCATCATATTCACAGACCCAAAATGGAGTGGTCGATTTTAGGTCTCATGACACTTCTCGTCTCTGTAAGCTTTATAATACTTGCAATCTGGAGTAAGAGTTATACAGGATCAGGTGATGTATTTAATGCACACAGTAAACAGGCTGTTTTTATTGTCATGGGTCTTGGTCTGGTAAGCTGTCTATACTTTTTAGATTATAAAGTATTTGAGAGGTGGGCAGAAATTGGCTGGTGTATAGGGATTTTGATACTTTTGTGGACAGTGTTCTACGGAATTAACGTAAATGGTGCAAGACGCTGGATAGTATTAGGACCTATTACTTTAACTGCCGCTTATTTAGCAAGAGTATTTTTGATCCTTGCTTACACGGGAATGGTCTATAAATGGGGAAATAGGGGACTTAGAAGTCGTATTTTACTGGGAATAATGGCGTTAGTACCGGTGGGGATAACCGCTATGGATGACTTGTTTGGAGCTGTTATTTTAGGTAGTGTACTCTTTATTATCCTTGTTTGTTATATTAAAAGTGATATATTTAAAGGAAATAAAGGTTTATGGCTAAAAATACTTTATGGAACGGCCTTAGCAGGAAGCACATTGTTTAGCTTTATACTGCTAAAGGATAATACCAATAAGCTGCAGAGACTTATGATTTTTATGCATCCAGAAACTGATCCAAACGCTAATGGGTATATGTACATGGTACTCCAGAACCTCCGTGAGCAAGCAAGTCTTATAGGTGACAGTGGCGTTAAAATGGTGGAGGGGTATGTCAGTATACGTGATATTTCAGGTGATTTAATCTTTTTATTCATAGTGGGTAAACTAGGCTGGCTGGCGGGAGCGCTTATCATCAGTATTTTAATATTTGTCATTTTAAGATTGTTTTTAGCAGCGTCTAAGGTACAAGAAGCCTATGGCAAGATAGTGTGCATAAGTATAGCGAGTTTAGTGACCATACAATTTATATTTAATATCCTTATGAATTTAGGGTATACGCCCCTAACAAGTTCTTACCTTCCTTTTATTTCTTATGGAGGGTCTGCAGTGATAACAGATATGCTACTGATAGGTGTTTTCTTAAGCATTTACCGTAGAAAAGATATAGTGCCTATACAATATGACTCAAAAAATCATAAGTTTAATCTGCTTTTGGAAAAAGTTTGGGTGCAGCATCCCAATCATCAAACTTTAGAGATTGCCAAAAAACTTGCATCATTAAAGGTTGATGCAAAAATCATAGAAAAAGCTACTGGTCTCACAGAGAAAGAAGTCAAAAATCTTTATTAAAGCATTGTAAGCATACAAGCTACATAGATAGGCGACTATTTTAAAAAATCGTTTTACACATACTTTTATAACAAGCTTGACAGTAAGCCTTGAGGAAGTTTATTATATGTAAGATAATCAATCGTAATTAGAAAGGGGTCATTATGTATCCAAGAGATTTAAATTATAAAATGCCTGCTGAGTGGACAAATCATCAAAGCACATTTATTTCCTGGCCTGTTCAGGACTCCATGTGTTATCCAGAGGACTATGAAAAGGTGCGTAACGGCTATAAGGAATTAATAGAGGCCATAGCTGAGTTTGAGCCAGTTACTGTGGTTGTGAATGATAAAGAACAAAAACAGGTGGAGGCCCTTTTTGAAAATCCACAAATTAGTTGTCTCACCATTGGTCATAATGATGCATGGCTAAGAGATAATGGCCCTACTTTTTTAATAAATGATCAAGGCGGTCTTGCAGGAGTTAACTGGATTTTTAATGCCTGGGGAGGCAAATATGCCCCTTGGGATCTAGATGATCAAGTGGCAAGTAAAGTCCTTCAGCATTTTCAAATCAGGCAGTTTGATGCACCACTTGTGATGGAGGGTGGATCCCTTCATGTAGATGGAGAGGGAACGCTTTTAACAACGAAAGAGTGTTTGCTCAATCCTAATAGAAACCCAGACCTTACGGCAGAAGAGATTACAAACCATTTAAAAAAGTATGTAAATATCGAGCAGATTATCTGGCTGAACAGGGGATTAAGCGGAGATGAAACGGACGGTCATGTGGATAATATTGCCTGTTTTGCCGCTCCCGGAAAAGTGCTTTTGCAGGTTTGTAAAGATTCGGCGGATGAAAACTATCACATTACACAAGAAAATCTAGAGATACTTACAAATGCTAGAGATGCAAGGGGCAGAAAACTTGAGATTATCCCAATTCCTCAGCCGCCAAAAAGGGTAGAGGCAGGTAAAAGGCTTACTTTAAGCTATCTCAATTTTTATTTTGTAAATGGAGGCATCATCCTGCCAGTTTTTGGCGGGGACGCTAAAGAAACAGATCGTATGGCAGAGGAGATACTCAAAGGAGTTTTTCCAGATAGAAGAGTAAGAACAATAGATGGTATGGCGATTATAAAGGAGGGGGGCAATGTGCACTGCACAACGCAGCAGATGCCCCAAGCGGTTCAATAAAGGGATGACTCAAAACTTAAGAGAAGAAAATGAGGTGAAAAGATGAGAAAAGTCAAGGTAGCAGCTACTCAGATGAGCTGCTCAGCTCATGTAGATGAAAATATTAATAAGGCAGAAAAGCTGGTAAGAGAAGCGGCTCAAAAAGGCGCTCAAATTATATTGATTCAGGAGCTTTTTGAAACACCTTATTTTTGTCAAAAAGAAAAATCAGACTACTATGTCTATGCCACAGAACTAGCCCATAACAAAGCAATCAACCACTTTAAAAAGATTGCTAAAGAGCTGCAGGTGGTATTGCCTATCAGTTTCTATGAAAAGAAAAACTATGCCAGATATAATGCGTTAGCGGTTATTGATGCAGATGGAGAAGTTTTGGGGGTCTACAGAAAAAGCCATATTCCTGATGGTCCAGGTTACGAAGAAAAATTTTATTTTAATCCTGGGGATACAGGGTTTAAGGTATGGCAGACCCGTTATGGTAAAATCGGAATAGGCGTATGCTGGGATCAATGGTATCCAGAAGCTGCCAGATGTATGGCTTTAATGGGAGCAGAAATGCTGTTTTATCCAACGGCTATAGGCTCAGAGCCGCAGGATGGCTCCATAGACTCTAAAGATCATTGGCAGACTTGTATGCTAGGGCATGCAGCATGCAATTTGATGCCGGTTATTGCCTCCAACCGTGTGGGTATAGAGGAAGACGAGGATTCAAAGATTACTTTTTATGGCTCCTCTTTTATTGCAGGGCCTCAAGGCAATAAAATAACAGAAGCTGGACGCAGTGAAGAGACGGTTCTTGTA
>JAQSYC010000215.1 GCA_029256345.1 Clostridia bacterium
CGTCTCTCTTTCAAGTCCTACTACATAACCTAGTATAATCGCTAATCCCAAACGGATGGGAATATCATATATCTGCATCACTTTTTAGCTCCTCTATTTACATGACTTTATATTATAGATATGCAAAATCCGTCTATTTTATTTTGCCTCCAAAGTCAGATAACAATCTTTATATGATTTCCTTTGCTGTCTGTCACATCTACTACTACCAATCCTCTATAGTCTTTAATCATAAATTTATTTTCGCACACAAGCTTTTTATTAAGTACTTTTCAAGCAGATAATGGATTTACTTCACTTTATAATTATGCTATAGTTTAAATAATTTAAATCAAAATGAGGGGGTTTTTATGGGAGCTACTCCAAAAGAAAGATATTTATATATAGATTATCTCAGACTACTTGTGATTATTCTTGTGATTATGATTCATTTGGCATGTACATACAGTGGCATTGGCAGCTGGTATTATTATGAAGATCGATCCATGGGTACCCTATCCACTATTTTATTTGGTGTTTTTCAAAGTTTTACACAGGCTTATTTTATGGGATTTATGTTTTTACTCTCAGGTTTCTTTATACCCGCTTCCTATAAAAGGAGGGGGATTGGAAAATTTATAAAGGACAGAGCTATTCGCTTAGGTATTCCCGCATTGCTTTATATGTTGATTATTCATCCCGTAATTGTTTATATTATTTTAGGTGATTACTATCAAGTTGATCGTACAATGTTTTTTAAAAACTATTTACAAAGACTCCTTACGCTTAATTTTTTATCTGATTCCGGGCCTCTATGGTTTGCCGTTGCACTTCTTATCTTTTCTATTATTTACAGCCTTATAAAGTATTTTTCTAAAGACACAGATAAAAACTCGCCCAAAGCTCTTCCTTCTTTTAAATCTATTTGTTTTTTTATAGGTGTTATGGGAAGTATCACTTTTGCAATCAGAATCTTCCAACCTATAGGCACGGATATTTTGAACATGCAGTTGTGTTTTTTTACCCAATATATCCTATTTTTTATGATAGGCATCAAAGCCTATGAACAAGATTGGTTTAAGCAAATCCATTTTTCCTGGGGAATGAACTGGCTAAAAGCAGCTCTTATAGGTGGCCCTTTACTATTGTTTGGGTTATTTATAGGAACTGGAGCTGCCTCTAGAGGTATAGATGCCTTTGACAGTGCCATGGGCGGAATGCACCTGGCAAGCCTCATTTATTCTCTTTGGGAATCCTTTATAGCTGTTGCTATGTCTATAGGACTTATCGCCCTGTTTAAAGAAAAATTAAACAGGCCTATCAAAAGTCTGCAATATTTATCTCATAGTGGTTTTGCTGTATATGTTTTTCATGCACCTATTATTATTTATCTGTCCTATATCCTAATGAGTTGGATCTTACCACCATTTATTAAATTCCTTGTCCTGCTTATAATAAGTGTGCCAATCTGCTTCTTGATATCACACTTTATCTTACTCAAAATACCGCTATTTAAAAAAGTCCTTTAATCTAAAAGGACTTTTCCCTCTATTTTACGGGTAACTCAATCACCCCATCAACAGCCTGCAAATAACTTATACTTTTTACATCAAGTTTATAGTTTTCTCCTACACCATCAAATTTTAGCGTTCGGGTTTTCATAACTACCTTCAATGGTCTGATTTAACTCTATTTTTTCTTCTTCAGCTAGCAGATATACTCTTGTTAGCACTGTGTCTTCATCGGATGTAATATTAACAAAAGTATTACCCCCAGATTGATATATTTTATTGATAACAATTTCCTGTTCCTGAATATGAACTGTTTGTGCCGCACCTTTATCTAAAGTAATTACTTGATTGACATCATAATCTGCTAAAAACCGTATATCTTCTAATCGTAGGCTTTTTAAATCCTGTGGCAATGCGTCATAGTCACAATGAAAAGCGATACCATTCATATCCGTTCTCATGCCACCGCCTTGCTTTTCCACTTCTTTATCATTGGCAATAAGTTTCAATTGAACCTGTTTTAACCTTAACCTTTCACCAGCTATTTGGTCTTGTGCCAATTCCCATATGTTTTGGATACTTCCCTTTAAGACTGTTTTTGTAGGGGAGGCTAAAAGAGACTTGAAACGTATTTTACTCTTCCCGACTTTCACGGTTTGATTAATACTCGTTTTTAAGATGTTTTCCATAGCCTCTTCTCTGTCTATTTTAAAAGTGATTTTGCCCTCTTCCATCTTACCATCTTCATGTATTCTATAACTTAGCTCCAGTTTTTTTTCAAGAAAGTGCGGCGCTTCAAAGCTTTGTACACCTTTCAGTACCGTATTGGTGTCATTTCTAATCCCTTGACCGCTCTCAGGTGCATATTGCCTGAGGAATCCTTTTAAACTAAACATTGGCATCATTTCATCAGCCTTGCCTGCCGGTGCTTCTATTGTATAAAATACTAATAACTGACTTTCATCTAACATAATCCCATCTACCAGAATGGCTACTCCATTTTCAAATATATATTTTTCATTAATAATTTGTCCTCTTCCCAGTTCATTAAGCTGTTTTAATGTGCCATTCATCACATCATTGTACCCTATTATTTTTTTACTATAAAAGGCCAAACTATCAAAATTGTACCCTATGAGTAAAATAACGAGACAAGCGGCAGCCACCTTCCCTATCCCATATTTTTTCTTTTTAATGACTGCTTTATGATCTAGCGCCTTTCTCAGTCTTTCTTCAAGCTCTTCTGGGATCTCTATGTTTTTTAAATCATTTTTTTCCTCTCTAAAAATACTTTCAAATTCATTCATGATGCTCACCTCCAAATTTTTTCTGCAAAATATCCATTCCATAATATAGCCTTGACTTAACTGTTCCTAAGGGTATTTTTAATAGGTTTGCTATGGACTGATAATCTAGGTCTAATAAATACCTCAGCCTTATGATTTCTTGGTGGGTTTCTTGGAGTTCTGATAAGTACGCATCTAACACTATCTTATTATCTTTTTCTTCAAGATTATCTTGATAAGACTGCTCTTTAATCGTATCTATTGAAACCATCCGATTTCGTTCTCTAAGTACTTTTTTACAGCAATTCACCAAAATGGTTTTACTCCAACTATAAAAAACTGCTTCATTCTTCAGGGCAGTAATATTTTCGTATACATTTACAATCATATCTTCCATGGCATCTAGTGCATCTTCTTTATTTTTTAGATAAACGTAGGCTAATTTATAATAATCGCTTTTTTGAGCCATAATGAGCTCGACAAGTGCCTCTTTTTCTCCCTTTTTTGCCCGCTTTACCCATAGCTTGATTTCCATCTCTGCACCTCTCTTTCATCTATAAGAGTTACAAGTCCTCTAAAAAGTTCAATCTATTTCAAATAAATTTTTTCTATTTTCTATAGTATACCTATCTGCAAATTTAAAATCCATCTTTCTTCTAGATAACGTTCAAGAGATTCTATGGGCTTATGGCTACAGTATACCGAAAAAGAGGAAGCTGCCCAGTGGTGGCTGCCTCCTCTTTTTCAATATGCTGACTAATAGCTAAGTCCTAAGTCTGTAATCATTTCTAAGTCTTCCAAAGTGCCCTGACCTTCGGTCGTAAGGTAATTACCGGTCAGCATGCCATTTATACCCGCAACAAGCCCCAATGCCTGAAGGCTTCGCAAATTCACCTCTCTGCCTCCAGCAAATCTGATATTTGTTTGTGGCAATACTAATCTAAACATTGCCATAGTTCTTATGATTTCTAAAGGCGAAAGCATCTTTGCATCTTCTAAAGGCGTACCTTTGATAGGATTTAATACATTCAGCGGGATTGAATCCACCCCTAGTTCCTTAAGAATAAAAGCAAACTCTACCCTTTGAGCAAAAGTCTCACCCATCCCCATTATACCTCCGCAGCATACTTCCATTCCAGCTGATTTAACGGCTTTAAGCGTCTCTTTACGTTCTTCATAGCTATGAGTAGAAACAATCTGAGAAAAAAAGCTCTCTGCTGCTTCTAGGTTATGATTATATCGTGTAACCCCTGCTTCTCTGAGAGCCTTAGCTTCATTTACACCAATAACCCCTAGACAGGCACACAGCTGCAATTTTGTCTCGGCTCTTAGCTTTCTAAAGATATCCAGCAAAGCTATAAACTCCGGATCCTCCAAACTATATCCTCTGCCACTGGTTACAATATCAAAACGGTGAATACCTGCTTTTTCTGCCTCTCTCGCCCTTTTTAGAATATCCTCTCCATCAAAATTAACCTGTACTTTTGAAGTCGTTTGATGATGTGCAGACTGTGAACAAAATGCACAATTTTCTTTACACCCTCCCGTACGGGCACTGACAATAGAACAAAGATCCACTCTATTTCCTTGATACACCTCCCGAATCTTAGAAGCGTAAGCTGAAAGAAAATAGATATCAGCTCCTCTAACTTTCTCCAAAGTCAATACTTCTTTTTTATTGATTTCGTTTCCTAATAAGATTTTTTCCCCTAATTCTGCTATGTACCGATGCATAACTGACCTCCCATTATTTTTCGTATTCAAACCCACTACTATGAATGGATTCAGTGATTGCCATATTGTAAACTTTACTAATTTCACAAGTTAACATTAGTATATCTAGCGTTTCTCATATTGTCAACTTCCTTTTATATAAAGGTTTACAATATGAGAATAAATAAAACCCGACAGCTCCATCAGGTTTTATTTATTCTTTATAGATTTCCTTTTGATTTCGAAATAATGGATATGTAAATGTTTGTACCTATTTTATTTCAATTTCACAGGCCGCAAATTTCCCAAACTCGCGGTAGCCTAGTTTTTTATAACACCCTATAGCCTGTGAGTTATCAAGCCTTACATTAAGTCCTATGAACTTTATTTTTTCCCTAAGACTTTTTGATAATGCTGCTGTTACCTCTTTGCCATATCCCCTTTTCCTATAGCTTGGATTTGTTGTTACATGGGCTACTGCAGCCACTTGATACTGCTCAGAATAAGCATGTATCCCCGCAAAGCTCACCAGTTCTTCATCAACATAGATCCCAAAGTTCTCATTTAATTTGACTAACTCATCATCCAGCCATGCCTCTGGATAGCTTACTGCGATCAACGCCTTAACAGCCTCTATAGTCTCAAATCCAATCCTTTTCGAACTGCCCGTATGCTGCGCATCTAACACATCGTAATCCGTTAGGCCCATATTCATATAGTCTTCTAATTCTGAGATACTATCATTTGAAAATACTCTATCTAATGTCAGTCTATCTATATGCGTATAAAATTTTCTTGGAAGAAATTCCTTTATGGCTTTGACAAGTTCTCCATAAAATTGGTAAAGATAGTTATACCTATTCTTATCTTTCAAAAATTCATAAACAACATCCGTATCTTGAATGACTTTAATCTCCATATCCTAGCGCCCCTTTATCCTATTTCGCATTCTTCTGCTATTATAGCATCTTATATAGAATTATCTTACCATATTTATTAAGTCTTGGTACATTTAAAAACCGCAGTTTTTGGTGGTACGTTTAGCCGTAACATGATAACTGCGGTTTGGGGAGGATTTTTCAAATCATTCCATCAGATACTGCTTAGTTTACTGGGGGCATCATGACAGTATCTATTACGTGGATTACTCCGTTTTTTGCCATAATGTCTGTCATAATAACTCTGGCACCTTCAATATAGACTGAACCATCTCTGACTTCTATTCTGGCCGGATCACCATTTACCATCGTCACTTCCTTGCCATCTAAT
>JAQSYC010000216.1 GCA_029256345.1 Clostridia bacterium
CAAGGTATATTATGCCAGCCTGTAAGGATATAATTAGCCTCTATACTACTTTTTTGATTTTCAAAATATCTGATAGAGAAATCCTGTTGAGCTTCTCTATCGGAATAGTTACTAGAATCATTATATCTAGCGATCTTAAGGCAGGCAATGTCAGCAACTTCCAGTTATTATGGGTTAGCCTATACAGTACTTTTTAAAGAACATCTATTGTATTGATATATGGCAAATATTTAGTAAGAAAAATTTTTATTCGTCACCGCTAGTTTATTTGCTGTTTAATCTACAACAATTCAAAAAATAATTAGGAGTTACTCATGTACGGGCACAAATTCAGGCACTCCCTCATACTATAATTATGAGCCCTTTTTTGTGGAGGTGTGCCTTATTATGATACCTTTTTTTTGCTTTTCATACTTTAGTAACATCTCTTCATTTCCTCAACCATTGTCCGCCGAAGAAGAAAAGTATTATTTAGATCTTTATAAAAATGGAAGTGAAGAAGCAAAAAATATATTGATAGAGCGTAATTTAAGACTAGTGGCACACATAGTGAAAAAATACAGTAATCTCAACAATGATATGGATGATCTTATCTCTATAGGAACCATCGGCTTAATAAAAGGTATAACTTCTTTTGACGTTAATAAATGTACTAGACTGGCAACCTATGCAGCACGTTGTATAGAAAATGAAATTTTGATGAGCATCAGATCCTCGCGCAAACAACGGTACGAGACGTCTTTACATGCACCTATTGGAGTAGATAAGGAGGGTAACGAGATTAGTTTGCTTGATATTTTGTGTAATGAAAGTGATACCATTTTTGATCAAGTTGATTTTGGAATAGAAATAAAAAAACTATATAATCAAATTAAATATGTACTTAAACCTAGAGAAAAAGAAATCTTACAGTTACGGTATGGTCTTAATAATTCAGAAGAAAAAACTCAGCGGGAAATAGCTGAGCAAATGGGAATTTCACGATCCTATGTGTCTCGTATTGAAAAAAAAGCACTGGGTCTTAAAATCATGAGGATGAAATGTCGGTTTGTGTAGTGAAGTATTCACTATTTACCAAGATTGATTTTGGGAAGTATAAAAAAAGCACCAGCTGCGCTGGTGCTTTTTTTATACTTCCATGATAATTGGTAAAATCATAGGACTACGCTTAGTTTTTTGCCATACAAACTCTCTTAAATCATCTTTAACAGTTGTTTTGATTTGGGACCACTCCATAATACGTTTTTGTTCACAGCGGTCTAAGGCTTTTCTAACAACCATTTTGGCTTCATCCATAAGATTTTCAGCTTCTCTTACATAAACAAATCCACGGGAAATAATATCTGGACCTGATACAACAAGCCCTGAGGCTCTTTCGAGTGTCATGACCACAATAAGTAGTCCGTCCTGTGAAAGATGTTTTCTGTCTCTAAGTACAATATTACCGACATCTCCCACACCCAGTCCATCCACAAGTACTTGACCAGAGGTCACATTGCCTACTACTTTGCAAGTATCTTGAGTAAGTTCGAGTACTTCTCCTATAGAAATAATTTGGATATTATTGCGTTTCATCCCTAGCTCTACTGCCAGTTCAGCATGTTTTTGTAAATGCCTATATTCACCATGAACAGGTACAAAATACTTTGGACTAAGTAGTGTGTGTACAAGTTTGAGCTCTTCTTGAGCTGCATGTCCGGATACATGGGTATCTTCTCTAAACACCTGTGCTCCTTTTCTAAATAACTCATTAACTACTTTGAAAACTGTTTTTTCATTACCTGGTATCGGTGTTGAACTTAAAATAATGACATCTCCAGGTTTAATATCTATTTGTTTATGGTCTGATGACGCCATTCTAGAAAGGGCTGCCATCGGCTCGCCTTGGCTTCCTGTCATAATAATAGCTACTTGATCATCACGGTATCTTTTAAGTTCATTAAGCTCAATAAGCATCCCTTCTGGGATAGATAAATAGCCAAGCTCAGTAGCCGTTTTAACCACATTGATCATACTTCTGCCTACTATGGCTACTTTTCTTTTAAACTTCTCCGCTGCATTGATAACAAGTTGCACACGATCAACGTTTGAGGCAAAAGTTGCTACCATAATACGTTTGTCTATACTGTTTGCAAATATCTCCTCAAACTTTTTGCCTACTAATTGTTCCGTTGGATTATATCCTGGTTTTTCAACACTTGTACTGTCCGCAAGTAATAACAGGACTTTTCTTTTTCCTATCTCTGCTAAGCGATGTAAATCAAGCGTCGCACCACTTATTGGCGTGTAGTCTAATTTAAAGTCACCTGTATGAACTACCATACCTATTGGCGTAGTAATAGCAAGCATCACTGCATCTGCTATACTATGATTTGATCTGATAAACTCAACTTTAAAGCGATTTCCAAGTTTTATCGTATCACCCTGAGTAACAACATTTCTTTCAGTTGTTTTCAAAAGATTATGTTCTCTTAATTTATTCTCTACTAATCCAATTGTTAATTTAGTTCCATAGATTGGAACGTTTAATTCTTGAAGTATATAAGGGAGTGCTCCTATATGGTCCTCGTGTCCATGAGTAAGTACAATACCTCTTACTTTATCTATATTCTTCATTAAATAAGTTATATCTGGAATAACTAAATCTATTCCCAACATTTCATCACCTGGAAAGGCTAGACCACAATCAACTATAATGATATCCTCATCATATTCAAATACTGTCATATTCTTTCCAATTTCACCAAGCCCGCCCAGCGAAATAATACGCAATTTACTTTTAGTTTTTCTGGGTACCAAAACTACACCTCCATATATATTTAAAACATTTATTTTTCGCCCATTTTTTCTCTGCATTGTTCACAATGACCATAAAACATAAGATTATGATCATGAATTTTGAAATGATATTTTTGCTCAATCTCAGATTCTATTTCTTCTAACAAATCATTTTCAACTTCAAAAACCTTATTGCAGTTTTCGCAAATAAGGTGGTGGTGGTGGTGTACAGTGTCACTTGATGTCAACTCAAATCGACTGCAGCCATCATCGAAATTCAATCTATCAATAATCCCCATATCTTCAAACAATTGAACAGTACGATACACTGTAGCTAATCCTATTTCAGGATAATTTTTTTTAACTCGTTCATATATTTCTTCTGTAGAAAGATGTTCTTCTGCATGGGCAACTAGTACATCTAACACACTTCTGCGTTGCATCGTTAACTTACACCCTTTTGCTTTTAAGCGTTCTTTAAATATGGCAGCGTTCAATTATCTCACCCCCTCATAACCCTTTGTTTATTATTTATTATCTTTAAATAAAGTTATATCTCAATATCATAATCTTCATTTGTCATAAATTCGACAGCAGCCTTCTTAAATTCATCTTCATCCTCAAGTAGGATATAAGATATATCCTCTCCGTCTTCTTGGACTAATTTAAGGATTGTCGCTACATCTTCATCATCTACGACTAAAATATATTTATTATTATCTAAGATAACTTCATCCAAAACTTCGAATAATGTTTCCTCACCTGTCGCTTCATCAAAAAACTTAATTTGTTCCATAAGAAATTTCCCTTCTCCTTATACATTAAATGCTAAACTACTCTATAACCCTAACGGATAGAGTCTAAATAATTTTGCAAAATAATAGTTGCTGCTAATTTATCAATAACTTTTTTTCTGTTTTTTCTGCTGACATCTGCTTCTAAAAGCACATTTTCTGCAGCCACTGTGCTAAGCCTCTCATCCCATGTGATGACAGGTAATTTAAGTCTAGCTTCTAACTTTCCTTTAAAAAGTAATGTCTTTTCACCTCTTTCACCTATTGAGTTATTCATATTTTTAGGAAGTCCAAGAACAATCTTTTCCACTTTGTATTCTGAGCACAACTCACAAATACGTGCCAAAGTAGGTTTTATATGGTCATCTTCTTGTCTTCTAATAATCTCTAAGCCTTGTGCTGTCCATCCAAATGGATCGCTTACTGCAACCCCCATTGTTTTTGTACCATAGTCTAGACCAAGTATACGCACTATAAACCTCCTATAAAAAAGCTGTAGAGTATGTCCCTACAGCCGCTTTTTATTGCTTTAAGTAACAAGTCACTAATTCTTCTAAGATTTCATCTCTTTCTAATTTCCGAATTTTGTTTCTTGCCCCATTATGACTTGTAATATATGTTGGGTCACCGGACATGATATAACCTACTATTTGATTAATGGGATTGTATCCTTTTTCTTGGAGTGCCATATAGACATCCATTAATATTTCCCTTGTTGAAGCTTTCTCCACATTTTCTAAATGAAATTGCATTGTCTCATTAATATTTGCCATTTGTTTCACCTTCCAATACTGATACCGATATCTTTAAGTATATCATAATACAAAATAAAACTATATACAATTACAAAATATTTTATTACAGTAAATAACCTGTTAATTCTGTATCTTTTAACTGGTCAATAACTACTGTCTTTAACATATTCTCAAAATCAACTTGACTTTTCACCTGCACTTTAAGATAGTTGCTTGTATAGCCTATTAAAAGTTGGTCATGGTAACTCTCAAAAAGCACCTCTGCTTTTTTATTTAAAAATTGCTTCATAAATTCTAAACGCAGTTGTTTTTCAAGTG
>JAQSYC010000217.1 GCA_029256345.1 Clostridia bacterium
GGGAATCTGGTGGATGCAGTAAAAGAAACTCAGGAGATTGCTTATGCAGACATTCCTAATTTTC
This sequence comes from Clostridia bacterium, assembly GCA_029256345.1. GTDB lineage: Bacteria > Bacillota > Clostridia > Lachnospirales > Cellulosilyticaceae > FMMP01. The sequence goes on from JAQSYC010000217.1 coordinate 65, forward strand.
CGATATCAACAGTTAAGGGACATGAGGGCAAATTGGTATTTGGAACGATAAATGGGACGGAAGTGCTGCTGATGCAAGGTAGATTTCATTACTATGAAGGGTATACCATGAGAGAAATCACTTATCCAATATACGTCATGAAACAGCTGGGAATTGAAAAAATAATTGTAACCAATGCCTGCGGAGGGATTAACAGAAGTTTTGAACCTGGGACACTCATGCTAATTCGGGATTTTATTAATCTATTTGGGGACAATCCTTTAATAGGCATAAATGATGAAAGATTTGGACCAAGATTTCCAGATATGTCAGAAACAGCTGCTGAAATTGTGATGATTGAAAGAAATGGCGCTGATGCTGTAGGTATGTCGACAGTGCCTGAAACAATAGTTGCCAATTATTTGGGTATAGATGTACTGGGTATAGCGTGTATAACCAATATGGCGACAGGCATACAAAAAGTAAAACACTCCCATGAAAGAGTTGTAGAAACAGCTCAAAAAGCTTCTGAAAGACTATGCAGATGGGTAGAGGGTATTATCAATGAAATCAATTAGCTGCATACAGTATATGTGAGGACAGCGTTCTATCACAGTATATGACTTAAAGTTCTAGCACTTATCGTTGATAAGTGCATTTTTTATGTGAATTATATCTAGAATAACTAAGTAATCCGTAAAGTTTCAATAATTTATAGAATAAAGTGCTAAAAAAATCATTATATGAAACAAAAGTTCATAAATGCGCGGAATAATTGACACACTAATCCATGGTGCTATAATGAAGACATAAAGCAAGGTAGTTAAGACATAAAGAGTAAAAGAGGAAGGTATGATGAAAAGTGTATTGGTACGATTAAGAGAATATAATAATGAGGCGAGCCTAACTGAAAAAACCATTATTGCTTATATCCTGAAGCATGCCGAAGCTATTTCGGCGATGACTATCTATCAACTGGCAGAGCAAACTTTTTCTTCACCTTCTTCTGTGATACGTATGTGTCAGAAAAATGGATTTAAGGGGTATAAGGATTTTATTAAGGCACTGATATACGAAATGGCCGTGCGGAAGCATAGCCAGCAGGAAGAAAAAAAGGAAATAACTAAGGCTGACCGCATTGAAGAAATCGTGGATAAGGTGACTTATAAAAATATTATATCCTTAGAGGATACCAAGTCGCTGATTGATTTTGAAGTCATTAAGAGCTGTATCCAGCTTCTTGGCAGTTGCAAAAATGTTTGCTTGTTTGGCATGGGCTCGTCCTTGCTAGTTGCCAAAGATGCCCAGTTAAAACTAATGCGTTTGGATAAGCGGTGTACGGTCAATGATGACTGGCATGTACAGCTCTTGACAGCCAGATATATGTCGCCAGAGGATGTAGGTATTATTTTATCTTATTCTGGACAGACAACAGAGATGATTGAGTGTGCCAAAGCTATGAAAGAATCTGGTGCTAAGATCATATCTATTACCCGGTATGGATCGTCGCCTCTTGCATTGTTATGTGATTACAATATCTTTGTTGCAGCCAACGAAGCCATTGTACGGAGTGGGGCGATGTCTTCTAGGATATCCCAGTTAAATATTATTGATATCTTATATACAGGCTATGTGAATACACAGTATGAAAAATCATTAGAACAAATCTCAAAAACACACATTCAGAAGGGGGATCCTCATGCTTGATTTAGAAGGTATGTCAACAGAACAGAGAAACAATAAAACGCAAGATTTAGATACCATGTCTCTATATGATGCACTGGTAACAATGAATGAAGAAGATGCGCAGGTAGCTGCGGCTATTAAAAAAGAACTTCAGCAGATAGAAAAGGTCGTAAAGGCAGTCATAGAATCTTTTAAAAAGGATGGAAGACTGATTTATATGGGGGCTGGAACCAGTGGCAGACTGGGGCTTTTGGATGCGGTCGAGTGTCCGCCCACTTTTGGAACTTCACCTGAACAGGTAGTTGGGCTGATTGCGGGAGGTGAAGGGGCCTTTATCAAAGCAGTAGAAGGTGCAGAAGACAGCGAGACGCTGGGAGTTGATGACCTTAAGCAGATTAGACTTACCAGTAAGGACATCGTTATTGGCATAGCTGCCAGCGGCAGAACACCTTATGTGATAGCCGGACTGCAGTATGCAAAACAACTGGGATGTGCCACTGCAGCAGTGGCCTGTAATAAAGATTCTCTCATAGGGGGTCATGCGGACATAGCCATTGAAGTGGTACCAGGACCAGAAGTTCTCACAGGATCAACCAGATTAAAAGCGGGGACTGCTCAAAAAATGGTATTGAATATGATCTCCACGCTTTCTATGGTAGGCATAGGTAAGGTGTATAAAAATTTGATGGTAGATGTTCAGCAGACTAATCAAAAACTAGAGACTCGGGCTGAAAATATCATTATGAATGCAACAGAAGTAGACCGCATCACTGCAAAAGATGCACTTGTGGAGGCAAAGGGCAGTGTGAAACTGGCTATTGTCATGATTTTATTAGGATGCGATGCAGGCAGAGCTACTGAGAAATTAAAGGCAGCTCAAGGTCATATAAGAAAGGCAATAAATGAATAATTTAAAAATATATTATTAAGGGGAGTGTGTACACTATGGCTATTAGTAACAATCAATTAGCAACCAGAATCTTAGATCTGGTTGGAGGCAAAATCAATGTTTCATCAGCAACAAATTGTATGACAAGGCTTCGCTTGAGACTAAAAGATTCAAGTAAAGCAGATATTGCAGAGCTTAAGAAAACAGAGGGTGTTTTAGGTGTAGTAGAGGCTGAAACCCTTCAGGTAGTCGTAGGACCTGGGAAAGCTAAAAAAATTCTTGATATTGTGGCAGAAGAATATGGTGTGGCTAAAGATGCAGCAGTTGAAGAAGACTGGAAGGCTAATAAAGAGACAATTAAAGCAGGGAAGAAACAAAGTAAAGGAAAGCAAGCGCTAGAAACTATCGCAGGTATTTTTATCCCACTTATACCAGCGATCATAGCAGCGGGGATATTCAATGGTTTAGCTTCTTTACTCAATACGCTTTTGGGAAATGGCACATTAGCTGCGGACAATCAATTTTGGGTAGTAACAAGGATGATGTTTTCCTTGCTTGGGACCGGTTTCCTTGGGTATTTTGCAATCTATACAGGTATTAATGCAGCCAAAAGATTTGGAGCAACAGAAGCACTAGGGGGTATGATTGGTGCCATTTCAATTAATGCATTAATTAATGATATTTCAGGAGTTTTTGGTCTGTTAGATCAAGAAAATGCACTTAATTCAATACTGACAACAGGAAAAGGCGGTATTATTGGGGTCATTATTGGGGTATATATCCTTGCCAAAGTGGAGAAGTGGGTGAGAAAAAGAGTACCCGATGTCCTGGATCTCATCGTAACCCCCCTAGTATCCTTATTGGTGGTAGGCGTTGTCTTTGTGTGTGTGATCATGCCTGTATCAGGTATTCTATCAGATTGGCTGGTAAAAGGCTTAAGTGTATTTATTAATTCAGATAATACCTTTGTCAGCATTATTTCCGGATATATTTTGTCAGCGGCCTTTTTGCCTATGGTGTTATTAGGCCTACATCATGGTCTCATTCCAATCTATGCCATACAGCTGGAAGTTCTTGGAGGAGTGAGTTTATTCCCAGTACTTGCGATGGCAGGGGCAGGTCAGGTAGGAGCGGCTATTGCTATTTACTTTAAAGCTAAAAAGGTTAAAAATGATAGGATGAAAAAGATTATCGCAGGGGCACTGCCGGCAGGTATTTTAGGTGTTGGTGAACCGCTTATTTATGGGGTAACACTTCCACTAGGTAAACCTTTTATTACAGCAGGTCTTGGAGCGGGTTTTGGTGGTGCATTCGTTATGGCAACAAAGGTGTTGGCATCTGC
>JAQSYC010000218.1 GCA_029256345.1 Clostridia bacterium
CCATCACTTGCCATAAAATCCATAGCCTCTTTTGTTTTAAGCATATTACTCCATGCAATCATTTGGTTATGTACATCTAAATAGTTCTTCCACTCTGCTTCAAACATCTGAATATCTTCATTATCATTTAGAGCTTTTTGCTCACTAATATGAAGCGCAATGGACTCTTTAAGACTTGCCAGTTCCTGTTGCAAGGCCTTCATATCCTCACTACTTTGTGCTCCAATATGTTGGTATTCGAGGGATCTAAAAGTAGCCGCTTCAAAATTGAGCGTATGCCCATAGTTCAGCTGTGGGATAACTTCTCTAGAAATAATTTTTGCGTTTTCATTGACTTTACTAAGGCCTCCTACTGAAAAGATCCCTAGACCTATCAATAAAATGCCTAAAAACGAAAATGAAAAAATAAGTTTACGTTTAATAGTAATCATACTCTACACTCCTATATTTTATATTATATTTTATATTAAATGTTTTTAATATTCTATCATTTGAATTGTTTTTTACTCTCTATATTATATTACCATAAAAATTTACAAATATCTCCTTATTCTTTTCTTCTTTTAAAATTATCTCAAGTGAAAATGTTTGATATACATTTTGCACATTAAATATCCTGTTTTCATTAACACTTTATCAATTCACCGCATTGACAAGATGCAGTGATTAAGCTAACATAAGGTTAATTAGAATTTTATATTTAAATAGGAAAGGATGTATACCCATGAAAGCCTTATTTTCAGAAATTAAACTCAAAAACTTAAAAATCAAAAATAGGGTGGTAATGCCTCCTATGGTCATTTTTAAGCATGTAACAGCGGATGGATTGATTACAAAAGAACATATTGCCCATTATGAAGAAAGGGCCAAAGCCGGAGTTGGCCTCATTATTGTTGAAGCAGTCTGCGTCAACAAAGAGGGCCGATTGGCACCCAGGCAGCTTGGATTATGGTCAGATGCCTTTATTGACGGACTACAGGAAATCCCAAAGGTCTGTCACAAGTATGGTGCTAAGGTTCTTATCCAGCTGCATCATGCCGGAGCCAAAACACCCCCTAGTGTGTGCTCTGACAGCGTTTGTCCCTCTTCTTTTGAGACGCTCCGCTCTCCTGATGCCCCGTCCGTTCAGGCCAGAGCACTCACCCTTAGCGAAATTCATAACTTGCAAAATGACTTTGTGGATGCTGCCATCAGGGCTAAAGAAGCTGGATTTGACGGTATAGAACTACACGGAGCTCATGGTTATTTAATCAATCAGTTTTTTTCTCCCCTTATTAATAAACGAAAGGATTTATATGGCGGAAGTCTTGTGAACCGTGCTAGATTTGCTGTTGAAATCATTACTGAGATCAAACAAGTTGTAGGCAATGAGTTTATTATTGGCTGTCGAATGGGGTGTAACGAACCCGATCTTCAAACCTCTATTGCTCTTGCTAAGCTATTAGAAAATGCTGGCGTTCAATTGCTCCATATCTCCTTTGGTTCTGGGCCAAGTCTTAATTTTTCTTCTCCATCATTGATAGCGGCTTGTCCGGACTTTGACTATAGCTGGGTGGTTCATGGCGGAGTTGAAATGAAAATGCATTTAAAAGTTCCTGTGATTGTCGTTTTTGGCATTAGAAAGCCCGAGGAAGCTGATGCACTTATCGAAAATAATCTAGCTGATTTTACAGCTGTTGGAAAAGGGTTATTAGTGGACCCTGACTGGGCTGAAAAAGCTCAAAAAGGCGGGGTCATTGCTTTTTGCCGAAGCTGTAAAAAATGTTTATGGTTTCAATCGGAGGACCTATGTCCTGCCAGAAGGGCCGTCAATAGTTAGACTCCCCAAGACCTCAAATGTGTGGATTGCTGCTATTTACAGCTGTGCTAACACCATCAAAAGATGTATCATGTAGGTGCCACTGAAATGATTACGGCAAAACGAGCAGTGAAAAACTCATTTTTCACTGCTCGTTTTATCTGTTTTTATCCTCTTGCCCATCGCGCTGGATACCATTTTTGAAACCATGATGTAAAAATGCCCATAAGCGCTGGCAGAACAGAATTGATTAACCCTATGTAGGGCGAAAAGCCGGTGTCCATCAGCATATAAGTCCAAATCGGAGTGACAAGATATAATCCGCCCCAAGCGGCAGTCAATATGCGATTTATACTAATAAAAAGTGGATTATCAAAGGCTTTTTCTTCCCCATAGTTCACCGCACTGTAATGGGCGGTCAGCGGTATTTTGGGAAATGCGCCGATTGTCCATATCAGTCCAAAAATCAAATAGCTACCCGAAACCACAAGTCGTATATCCGTACCAAATAAAACTGCCAGTGAAAGTCCCGCCACAATTGGTACACTGATTTGCTCATACACAACAGGACGAAACACTAGCCACAATAATGGAACAGATGCTGCTATGACAATGCCTATTGTACCGCCGACAGCAGGATTTATCGCTATTGCGGTCCAAATGGCTATCCATGGCATGAGAAGAACCATCATATTGGTTTTACGCCTTGACTTAATATCATTTGGCTTTGAAGGTGCGGGGGCACCAAACAGTTCATCCCACCTCAGCATAAGGTTAAAATCCCCGAGGACTTTATAAAGCCGCTGAAACAACGCGTCCTGTCCGGAAATTTCATTGCGGGCTATGGCACTCCACACCGAGTATGGCGTTTCTATTCTTGTGGTATAGGGTTTGAAACCATCCGTTATAACTTCTGATCCTTGCTTCGTCAACAAAATTTGATAGGTTTTGCCAATGTCAGTATACTGGAACTCCACAATACGCTCCACACCGTCCGGCCTATATAAAGCCGCCATCTGTATTGTAAAATTGAGGCTGTTGTCTCCCGGAATGCCCACATCCCCATCATTTGGAATCCCCCACGAAGCATTCGCCATTTTTTCAAATGAACCCCGTGGATATAAGGGTGCTGCAAGTTCCTCCTGTGTTTCGGGATGAATTCCTCCGCCAGCATATTCTGCCCCTGCACGGCGGACGATTTCCAAATAGGCGTCCGTGCGGCTTTTCAGTTCCGGCACACGAAACAACTCTCCTTGGCCGCAAAAAATGGTCGTGTAGTTGCCATTCCCGAAAAAGTGGTCAAACATAGGGATTACGGCGTCATAATTCCCTTTTGCTGTCCAAAAGCCGCAGGTGGAAATAACAAGGTGTTTTTGCTGTGACGGCAGATTAAGAGGGAGTTGCCTGTCGATGAGATTTTTCATTTCTCCGGGAACGCCGAAATAATAGAGTGGAAAAGACCATACAATCACATCAGCGGCAATTATTTTGGCGAGAATTTCCGCCATTCCGTCATTAATAACACACTTTCCAGGTGTTTGATTCCAACATACAAAACACCCCAAACAGCCTTTTACATGAGCTTTTTCCACATCAATAATTTCTGCGTCTGTCCATTCAGCCCCGTTCAAAAATGCGTGGGTAAGGTTCATTGTATTGCTGCGTTCACTTTTAGGTGAACCATTCAAAACCAGAACTTTCATCACTTTACCTCCTCTAAAAGAGCGATTGCTTTATTCGCCCAGTCAAGTCCGGCACTGCAAAACGCTTCTCCATAAAGCAACGTCATTTTCCAGTATAGCGCCTTCCTATCGTCACCAACAATCGTTCCGTATTCAGAAATTGCATCATGAGCCACGCTCATTTCTTTACTATTTTCAAGACATTTTTCACGGTATGTGCGAAGCATTTCTAGTGATTGTTCGATACTCGTCTCTCCGGCGAAAAATACGCGCATTAGAAACGCACTCCTTACACGCATTGCATCCAAAATATCTGCTTCCGGCAAGGACAGCCACTTGGCAAGTTCTTCTTTGCCGCCCATCGTTAGAGTATATACTCTCTTGTTCGGTTTTTCACTCTGAATAATACGCTCGCTGGTTAGCCAACCGTAGCGTTCCATAGCATCCAGTTCTCTGTAAATCTGACTAGTCTTTGCCTGCCAAAAAAACGAAAGAGACTCACTAAACGCCTTATTCAGTTCATATCCCGTCATAGAGCCGTAATTCAAGAGCCCAAGCAAACCATACCTAAGTGACATATGGCATCTCCTTTATAATATATTCAACAAGTTTATTATACAACTATTAGAATATCCAATCAAGATTGAATTATTTTCATTTATTATAATTTTTTATATAAATTCAAAAAAGAGAAAAGCCATAAGATTTAAAAATCCTACGGCTTTTCTCGAAAAACGAAAACCTTCTTATTACCCAAGGCATTTCCAGCTTGGTGTTTTTGTACATCTTACTTGATTTCTATTTGGTATCTATTTTCATTAATCTCCACTTTTGGAGCAATAATTTTTAATATACCTTCTTCTAATGTTGCATCTATACTATCTGCTTTAATATTTTTTAAATAAACGCCTCTTTGCATCGAACTGGATTTTCTTTCTCTATGAATGTAATTATCCTTTTGTTCATTCACCTCTTCATTTTTCTGAATCGAAATAATGAGTTTATCTCCATTATAATCTAGCTTAATATCTTCTTTTTTAATGCCTGGTACTTCTGCCTCAATCAAATATTCCTTTTCGTTTTCTTTAACGTCCATCTTAAAGGTATCATTTCGTAAACTTCTTACAGGTGAAAAGCTATCATTAAAAAAGTCATCGATCATATTGTAGAAATCCACGAAGTCGCTGTTATTTTTCTGCATTACTTGACGATTAAAAGGTGTTAATCCAAACATATCAATTCCTCCTCTAAATAATGATTATTTTTGTTAGCACTCTATCAAGGTGAGTGCTAATTACATTTTTAATATAACTCTACTTTTTTATTTTGTCAATACTCTTTTTTCAATTTTTTTAATCTCTTTCCTAATTTATTTTAATCTCATCAGATATATCAATCATGTATGAGCGGGTGGGCGTTTCGCTCATTTCTATGGATAAAAGCAACCAGCCTTTTTGAACGAGAATTTTTTGAAAAGCTTCTTTAAAATAAATACAAATATTTTCAAGTGTCGGATTTAAGGTGATAAAAGGGGCGTTTTTATTCAGATAGCGATCTTGAAAACTATCTAAATATTTTTCCATATCTTTTTCTATAGCATTAAAAGTAATAAAATCCTCTTTTACCTTAATGGTCTGAATAGTAATTTCCCATGTATGGGGATGCTCCTCCCCCAGTTGCCCATCAATATAGATAGAATGTGTTGCATTGAGATAAAATTTGAACCGGTATTGATTGTATTTCAAAGTGTTACATCTCCTTTGCTGCTGCAGCTAGTGCCCATCAGTTTATAGATAGATTTTCTGATATAATAAAGTATAAAAAACGGAACAACTACAGAAACTCCCTTACTGAATAAAAACTTAAAGGTTTCTGGTAAAAAATAGAATAATTTGTGATAACTGATACTAATAAGCCCGCCAGCTAAAAAAATCCCTAAGATAAATGTCCCCACATAAACTATGAAACCAATAGCTCCATACTCTGTCTGAAACACGGACTGTGATGACAAGATATAATGAATGAAAAACCCTAAAATCATACCTGCAGTATTGGCATATACGAGTTCCACTGCAAAATGATTCATTAAGAGCCATACCGCAGCACTGTCAATGATTGTAACAGCCACAGAATACATCAGGTACTTTGTAAATGGACTGGCGGTTTTGAGTGCTTTCATTGGATTAGGCATAACTCACCTCATCTCTTAAAACAGATCTTTCGCTATCTAGACTATTCTTAGCTTTTTCAAGGGTTTCAAACAATGTCCCTGTTTCATCTGTCTTAACTGCAATGCCACAAGGCATCTCTGCTATGGATTGTCCAAAATTCTCATATACCTTTTGTCTGATATACTGCATACGCTCACCAGCCGATGCTTCATCTGAGTTATTCATAATCACTGCCAATTCATTTTCATTGATGCGCGCTAAGATGTGTGTTGTATCACAGCTTCTTTTAAATAACGCTACCATTTGTTGCAGTAATCCAGCATTTTTTGCAAGACTTAGATCCACTGTCATAACCGTTACTGGAAGCAGTAACTGACTCTCCATATTGGCAAGCATTTTGTTTAGGAATACCTCATTATACACACCTGTCTCACTGTCATGGGTACTTGCTGATTCTGCAATTTGTGTCATCGTTTTGATTTGACTTGTAAACTCTTCTATTTGTATATTTTTTTCTCTGATTTCTTTTTTAAATCGATTAGTTGACTGAGCCGCCTTAAAGATATAAAGCGAAAAACCTACACCAAGTACAATAATCGCTACAGTAAATAACCCACTAATCAATGAGAGGCCTATAAAATGCTGTTGTGCTGAAACTGTAGTTAAGAAATAATCTTCTAAAGTTGAAATCCCTATTCTATAAGTCTTACCTTGTTCTTCAAAGAAAAACCAAGAGATAATTTCTTTACCTGTTTCATTATTCTTAATGACCTCACTTGTTCCGCTGATGCCCTCGTCCATAAGTTTTTGCATGTCTTCTGTCTGACTTCCGCCTGCATATTTCCATGCCTCAAAAACTTCATTTATCGTTTTATCTTGATAAGCTTCCGTGGTTAGGATGTCTTTTTCAAATAAAACAGTATCCTGTCCGTAAAAAAAGATATATCTATTTTGAGTATTTGTTTCTTTTTGAATCACTTCACTTATAACTTTGCTTTCTGCCTCAGCAGCAGACATTCCTTCATTCATATATTCTGCTAAAGTTTTTTGAACTTGATCTGAAAATTGGCTGTTAAATCTATATTGCTCCTCGGCAAAAGCTTCAACTAACTGGCTGCGGTGACTGCTTATTTGATAAAA
>JAQSYC010000219.1 GCA_029256345.1 Clostridia bacterium
TTTTATTTGCTCTCATTTTCCAAATTAATAGACCGAAATATAAATAAAGAGTGGAGGTTGATTATGATGGAGATTAGAGGTACAGCAAGTACGTATATGTCACAATATGAGACACTGGATAAAACGACTGAGGAAAAAGACATACAAGAAGAAAGCCAGAGCAGTGAAAAAGATCAATTTGTAAAATCAGACGAAACAGGTAATGCAGTTACTTATAACAAAGTCAAAAAACTTACACCGGATCAAATCAAAGCACTTAGAGAACAGCAAGATGCAGCTAAGGTGGACATGCTCAAGAGAATGATGCAAATCAGTTTGCGAAATCAGGCTAACAACTATGGACTATCAGAAGAGAGTCAAAACCTTATTAAAGAGATTTTTGGCAGTTTAGAAGAAGGGATTCCGCCATTGGCAACCACACCGGAAGAGGCTAAAAAAGCCATTGAACCAGGAGGCGCTTATAGCGTAGAAGCAGTAGCTGGAAGAATTATGAAAATGGCAAAGGCACTGGGCGGGGATGATCCTGAAAAAGTACAGGTTTTAAGAGAGGCTGTAGAAAAAGGATTTGAACGGGCAGGAATGGACTTTAAAGAAATGACAAGTGGTCAGAAACTTCCTCAGATATGCCTTGATACGTATGATGAGATTATGAAACAGTTTGATGCTTGGCAAAAAGAAGGTACAGAGGCGTGAGCCTTAGTACCTTCTTTTTATCGACTTTAATATCCTGTGTTAAAATTTAAAAAAATATTGACAGCTCAAATAGAAGAGTGTATTATCTGTATATATAATATATGCACAGATAATACACCTTTTGTTGTGAGGTGATAAAATGCGTCTTGTTAGCAAGAGGATAAACTTTCTAAGTCACGTATAGGTTGCTAGAGAGAGTAGATAGGTTGTGGGTAAGGAGATGAAAATGGATATTATCATTGTTAATGATACGGCGGTGCCGCTTTATGAACAGATTGTGAGTCAAATAAAAAATCTTATTTTAAATGGAAAACTTAAGCAGGGGGAAATGTTACCTTCTATTAGAGGCATGGCCAAAGAACTTAAAGTCAGTATAATTACGGTTAAAAGGGCTTACGAAGACTTGGAACAAGAAGGTTTTGTTGCAACAACTCCTGGTAAAGGAACATATGTATCGCTTAATAATATGGAACGTTTAAAAGAAATACAGCTTAGCCAAATAGAAGATAAACTTGAAGAAGTAGTCCATGCTGCAAAGAGTATTGGGATGACATTGGAACAAATGAGTGAACGGTTAAAAATGATGTATGAGGAGGTTTAACATGGATACAATAGTATTTCATCAAGTTAAAAAAAGCTTAGGAGATTTTAAACTGGACATACCAAGTTTGAATATTAAAAAAGGGTATATAACGGGTTTTGTCGGAGAAAATGGTGCGGGAAAAACCACTACGATTAAGCTCATCCTAGATATGCTCATAGCAGACGAGGGAAAAATACAAATCTTTGGGATGGACACAAGAAAAAGTTCAGATAGTATTAAAGAAGAAATAGGGTATGTAGGAGAAACAGCAGGTTATCCGGAAGAGAGTAAAATAAGGGCTATTAAAAATATGATTGCTCCCTTCTATAAAACATGGGATGAAAAGTTATTTACTAAATATATGCAGAGTTTTAGAATTAATACAGATAAGAAATATGGGGAGTTTTCGTCGGGGCAAAAAAAGCAGTTTGCTATCGCTATGGCTCTAGCTCATAGGCCGAAGCTTATATTGCTTGATGAACCAACAACTAATCTAGATCCTGTCGTAAGAAATGAAATACTGGAAATGCTGATGGAGCATATGCAAAATGAAGAGGTCACAGTGTTCTATTCAACACACATCACTTCAGATTTAGAAAGAGCAGCTGATTATATTATTTATATTAAGCAGGGGGAGATCCTGATCAATCAAGAGAGAGAAGAATTACTAAGAAACTATTCGGTTGTTAAAGGACCTAAAAGCTTATTGGATAAGGCTATTAAAAAATATTTATTAGGTTATAGACAAACAAGTTTAGGTTTTGAAGCACTGCTGAGCGATAAAAAAGTTGCAGAACAGATCTTTGGAGCAGAAGTCAGATATGTCACACCTACTATTGAGGACATTATGTTATTTTTAGGACAAAAGGAAGGAGTGAGTACAATATGAAACATATAGATAGTTTAGTAAAAAAGGATTTAATCTATCTAGGTACATCACTTAAGAGGCTTGTGCTTATGGCCGTTGTATTTTCTGTTTTTATTCCTATAGGCAATGTCGTATATGCCTTTGGTGTTCCGGCCATAATGGGTTATTTGTTGACCTATGGTGTTTTTGCCTATGAAGAAAAAAATAAAATGAATTTACTGGCGATATCACTTCCTGTCAAAAGAAGTGCACTTTGTTCCGCTAAATACATCACCAGCTTGATTTATATCGTTTCCAGCGTGGCATTGACTATACTAGGACTTATTGTGAGTTCTTATACACCGATAGAAAGTGGTTTTGTCAATACGCCAGGTTTTATACTCAATATGGTCTGTATGCTGCTCGCAACAGCGCTTATTTATCATGCCTGTATATTGCCTATCATTATCTATTTTGGAGCGATACAGGTGCGATATATCCTATTTATACTGTATGTAGGTGTTTTTGTCATGATAGGTATTTTTGGTGAAGCGACTATAGAACGGGGAAATTCATTGGCACATATCAATCTGATGTTGGATAAAGGCTTAAACAGTATATCGAGTCTGCTCATTCTCTTGGTAAGTCTTCTGGTATATATGATTTCATACAGCATAGCTAATGGCTTATACAGCCGTAAAGAATTTAGATAAATGTGCCTTTGGCCGCTCAATCATATGGATGGCATACTGTTCATAAGAGATGAAAGACTTAAAAAATATAGAGAAACAATCTATAAACTTGAATGATTCATCATTATAGAGTTGTTTCTCTCAATTATTTCGCATCACATACAATCATGAATAACTAAAATTTAGGGATGTGAAATCTATAAATAGTCAATACAATAAAGAGCAGGTCGCAAAGAACCTGCTCTTTATTGCGTATAAATCGGGGTTATTTATATGTTTTCTATACACAAAGAATGAGAAAAAATGTAAATTTTTGAATAAAAATTATTCAATATGCCAAATTTATCGGATGAATATTGACGAATCAAAACAATAAGCCTATAATCCAAATATAAAAATAAACGATAATAAACAAAACATTACAAAACTAAACTAAAAGAGTGCAAGTAAAACGTTATAAAAAGAATCTGAATAATAAGGGGATGAGAATAATGAAAAAGATGTTAAAGAAAATAGGGTTGATTTTTTTGATTTTATGGGTGAGTGCAATGGTATTAACAGCTTGTGGGGCCAGTAATAATGTTGTACAGGAACCAGAGCAGCAGGTACCGGTAGTGACTCAGACCAGTGAGGCGCCAGCACCGACCTCAGTAGCAGCAGAAGTAAAGGAAGAACCAGAGGAGGAAGTGGAACTGACCATATCGGCTGCCGCAAGTCTTACAGAAGCTATGGGAGAAATACAAACACTTTATCAAGTTGAAAAACCAAATGTTACCCTTGTTTTTAACTTTGGAAGTTCTGGATCGCTTCAACAGCAAATAGAGCAAGGCGCACCGGTAGATGTGTTTTTTTCAGCGGCCCTTAAGCAGATGGCTGCCATAGAAGAAAAGGGACTTGTTGCAGAGGGGACTAAAAAGGAACTGCTTGAAAATAAGGTTGTACTTATT
>JAQSYC010000010.1 GCA_029256345.1 Clostridia bacterium
AGGCAGTACAGAAACTTGTATTAGTTGATATCATAGGAAATCCAGCAGCATGGTCAAGAGTAGATAAGATTAACCTCAAGAACGTACCAGCTTTGCTTATTAAACTTGGTGGAGTGGATAAGCTTGTTAAGGATGGCATTATAGGAAGTGAAAATTTATGGGTAAGTGGAAAGTATACTGTAGATCACGTAAAAAGTTTGATTGTAAAAGTTGCTAGTAGAATTTAAAAAGAGAAAGTAGTATCTGCAAAGGTACATAATATTCAATATCTATGTTATTGTTTGAATGTTATGATGATTGATTTGTAATCAATATATGTCTATGATATAATTTAGTCTAAATAAATAGTAAAAAGGAGAAAATTATGAAATTAAACTGTAGATTAGTAGTCGTTCTGGCGTTAATAGCCTTGTCTTCCTCAAATATATTGGCGAGCACAGTGGGTACAGATTTTAAGGTTGAATATCAAGTTGCCGTAACAGATCAGGAACTTCTAAATGCTGTAGATCGTATTATTGCGCTCGAACAAGCTAAAAAAGACCACAAATTATTACAAGATATAGCTGAAAGGGATTATATCAATAAATATTCGGGAAATATTGAGAAAGAAATATCTATTTTTCTAAACGATTCACCTATTAGTGTTTCAGTAAACCCAGTGATGGAGAATGGAACGGTTCTTGTACCTATGAGAAATATATTTGAAGCTTTAGGGTTTAATATTACATGGGATAGTAAAACAAATAGTATTCAAGCATCTACTGAAAAGACCACAATAAATCTCACTGTAGGAAGTAGCAGGGCTACAGTAAATACTACGGAGAAAATATTATCTTCTGTTCCTCAAAACATCAATGGCAGTATTATGGTTCCTTTAAGATTTATATCCGAAGCAGCTGGTTATGCTGTGAAATGGGATAGCACCAATAAGAAAATTTTTATCACAACTCAAACAAATACTTACGAGGACGCTGTGGAGTATTTTGAAAATAAATAAGTTCTAAAAAGTCTTTAAACATTGAGGTTACATAGGTCTTAATCGAGAATATGTAAACAATATAAACTTAATTCAGTCTCAACTACTTTACACACGCTGAATTAAGCGTTCATACAGTGGTTCTTAGTTTTGTTTTTTGACGTAATTTTCACTTAATCTTAATTAAATTAACTCAAAGATTTGACTTTTTGAGTAATATGATGTAAGAGAAATATAATGGAGGTTTAAGGATGAGAAAAAGGATATTGGCAGTATTATTAATATTAGTATCTATATTAAGTTTAGCAGGGTGCTCACAAGACAAACCCAGTTAATAAAGAAAAGTAACGAATCATTGACATATAAGATAGGGGAAGTATCTATTGACGGCGAGACAGCTATTGTTAATGTTTCATGTACATATGGTGATGTTAAGGCAATATTTGGAGTTGCTTTTTCTGAGTATATGCAAAAAGCAATTGCAGCTGCCTTTAGCGAAACCCCTCCAAGTGAAGAAGAAATTGATAAAATGCTCTCAGATGAAATAGTCTCTGCTTTAAATAGTACGCCACCAACAGAGCACTCTGCTGAATTAAAAGTGAATTGCATTAAAACGGATGGTAAATGGGCGATTGATACAAGTACAGAGAATACAGAATTAGCAGATGTGCTTACTGGCAATCTCGTATCTACATTTACTGAAATGGCTAAAGATAAAATCAGTAAATCAAAGGGATAGGCACAGCCTACCCTTGTTTTTTTGACCTATGTTCAGTTAAGTTGGACTATGCTTACAGGTGAAAGTCCTGTCTAGGTAATCACCAAGGAGCCTATTAACTAATCAGTGTCGTAACTAACAGAAACGTTAAGTTTGGAGCATGAGGGTAATGTATTTGGAGGAAATACTAGTGAAAATATAAATTGTAACATTAAGTGAATCCTGCTGTATCGTCAAAAAAAGACTCTTCTATAAAAGAGTCAAAGGAAGTAAAAAAGAAGATATCATGCTTTGTATGACAAGGCCCATCTTTATTTTTCACAATAAAAATTAGGATAAAACAAGTTATGCTTTAAAGAATATATTGTCCAATGATTTTATTGAATGATCGAATATCAAAATTTCCCTTAAATTCAAATTTTACTTTACCTAAACCGCTGAACCATAATTCCATTTCACAATCTAGATCTAACGTACCTGCTGTTTCCACAGAAAATGCTTGAACTTTACTATAAGGAAGAGAAGTAAAGTCCTTTTTTGAACCTGTAAGACCTTGAACATTAACTGCAATGACACGTTTGTTAGTGAATATAACCATGTCACGTATTGTTTTAAATGCTGCAAATACCTGCTCACCATCA
The DNA here is from genome assembly GCA_029256345.1 of Clostridia bacterium. Taxonomy (GTDB): domain Bacteria; phylum Bacillota; class Clostridia; order Lachnospirales; family Cellulosilyticaceae; genus FMMP01. The sequence goes on from JAQSYC010000010.1 coordinate 2,336, forward strand.
ATAAGCATAGGTTGTACTAGATTTAGACCTTCATTAATATTTACTGGTTTTAATTTGAGATAGCTTGAGTTTTTGAAATCAATCATAAAAAATCCTCCATTTTTATTTTTTTACTACAGTACAATTATATCATAATTATTTGAGTTGTTATATGTCGGAAACAGTATTTTGGATAAAAACGTTAGAATTATTAAAAAATAATTGATGTTTGTAGATAGATACGCATTTTTGTGGGTATTGCATTAAGCACAGCAACTTCATCCATATCCATAATATCTTTCCATTTGATATGATGTTCATTAAATAAAGCTAATATCTTTCCATTTGATATGATGTTCATTAAATAAAGCCCTTAAAGTTGGGTTTAAAACACTACCTAATACATAACTGTTAATAGCCGCTAAAAAGAATTGTTCAATAGAGACATATGCATTACTCATAGGTGTATAAACACTTTTATTATCTTTTGAAAAGGGAATGGGGCCAATAATATAAGGACAATTTTTTATTTCATTAAGAGACGAACAGATGTGAGTCTCTTTTGGAATATCTGGGTGGTTCAATCCGTAAATAAAAACATCCAATCCTTTTTCGACAAGAAGCTGACATAATCGTACAAATCTTAAGTCTCCACCGACTATAGCCACTGAAATGTTATTCATGTTTCATTCCTCCAGCCCATTTTAAATGTCTGTATTATAGAGTATGAGATTTCTTAAATGAATGTGCTTGTATTTAAAGTGTTAATTTTCACCCTGTAATGGACTAAAGTAATACCTGTCCAACGGTAGAAAAATCTTATATCACTTTTACTGATTAGTGATTTGAGAAATGTTTTTAAGCATGATGGACAATGTTCCATCGGGGTTATTAATAAATTCGATATAATCTGTATTATTAAAGATAGGTACTGGGAACTTCAGTTCAATCCCCATATCTGTTTTTAATTTGTGTGAAGCAAATTTACGCGTTAGATTGGATTGAGAAACTTCAAGTGTGGTTTCATCAAGTCCAGCTTCCTCTAATTTGTCAATACATTGCTCATAGACCTCTTTATCCTTTCCAAACGTTTTTTCTATAATTTTTTGAATAGGAATAGTCTGTGTCTCCGTAAGGCTTTCAGATATATTATTTTTGAGCTCAGACAAAGCTTCTACCGTATTATCATAATGTGCTTCAATAATCTCAGAAGCTATATCTTCAATAACTTGCAAAGTTTCTTTAATGGACATGGAAGTCTCACAGTTATACAGCAGCGGTAAGTAATTGGCCTTAGACTGATCTAACAAAACAACTTCAAAAGTATTCATATCAATAATAATAGCTTCATCAACTTGTTTGCCTGTGGTAGGGAAAATGCCTTTATGTTTGATAATCTTTGTCATAATACCTTCGGCAGTTGTCTCTACATAGTGTGTAAAGGCTTCTTTGTAGTTGAGTTTGAGAATAGCTGTAAAAGCACGCTCATTGAGGGTAAAATACGTCATTAATAGATCCCCTGAAGGAATATTGCCATATTCAGTGATATACGCAAAATATTTTTGAGCCAATTCACAGGACATCGTATAAAAATCTTCTTGATTGGGGGCCAGGGCGAAGTCCGGCATAAACTGAGTACCTTCTTTTAAATAAGCTTTGGAACTGGCAGGACTGTCAAACACTTTCAAAATATGCTTAGTGATAAAAGCTTCTATCTCATCATTTAGCACCAATAATTTTGTTGATAAAACTGGCATAGTCATTGTTGCATCTAAAACATGAATAATTGTATAGTCAAAAGTTATACTCATCATAAACCATCCTTTAAAATATAAAATTGCAGGATACTGCTTGATAGCTATCACACGGTATCCTGCAATTTTATATTTTACTCGAATGAGCGAGTTATGTATAGTAGTATGAGTATTTAAATTGACAGCAGGGCAGTCTAATCATAAACATAGGGTTTTAAGTTTTTTTGATGGCTCTCCTAGAAAAAATTTCTTTTGAATTACTGGATAATATTAAAAGTTAGTTAAATTATGTTGAGTTTTTAGATAAAAAAGTGTAATATAACTTTATATATGATCGGTTATGTAAGGCTATTGTAATTCATAAAAGAGTAGATTTTTATAATATTTTCTTATTTTTTCGGTGTTTAATTCATTTTTTTTTATTTAGTACTGCAGGAATGAGGCATTTAAATAGTGTTGAATTTTATGTAAACTATTTTGAATGAGTGAATCCAGATTAAATCATATTATACGATTGACTCACAGGAATAAACAATACTATGTAGCTGATTAAGTATACTATAAGAAAAAAATAATTTAAAGGAGGAGTTAAAAAATGAAAAGAAAATTATTTGCCCTTGCTCTTGGTGTTGTTCTTGCAGCAACTTCATTAGTTGGTTGTGGCAGCGGTAACGGCACTACAAGTCCGGAAAAAGGTACTGAGAATAGCACTGAAGGTGGCGGTGAAAGCGGCAGTACAACAGAAAAAATTGCAAGTCTTGTATCTGGTGGTGAACCTGGTTCACTTCATCCAGCTTTATCACAAGGCACTCATGAGTCAGTTATTTTGGACCATATCTTTGAGGGTCTTATGAAAAGGAATCAAGAAGAAGAAATCGTTCCCGGGATGGCAGAAAAGTTTGAGTTAAGCGATGACAAATTAACTTATACTTTTACGCTTCGCGATGACATAAAATGGTCCAATGGTGATCCAGTAGTTGCCGGTGACTTTGAATTTGCATGGAAACATGCCCTTGATCCAAACACAGCTTCTGAATATGCTTATCAGCTTTATTATTTAGTGGGTGGTGAAGCATTTAACAGTGCTGACGTAAGTGCTGTTTCAGAAGATGAACTTAAAGCATTAGAAGATGCAGTAGGGGTAAAAGCTACTGATGATAAGACACTTGTTGTACAACTTAATCAACCAGTTCCTTATTTCACAGAATTATGTGCATTCTATACTTATTATCCAGTTAATGCAAAACTAGAAGCAGAAAATCCTGATTGGGCACTGGACGGCGCAACGCATGTATCCAATGGACCTTTCTCAATTACTGAGTGGAACCACGATCAAAATGTTAAAGTAGTAAAAAATGAAAACTACTACAATAAGGATGCTGTAAAACTTTCAGGCATCAACTTTATTATTTCAGAAGATTTAAATACAGATTGGCAGATGTATGAGAACAATGAAATCCAAGCAAATTATAACTTACCTCCAGATGTACTTGGCAAACTTAAGGCAGAAAACAATCCAGAACTTGTTATCCCAACAGAGCTTGCAACTTATTTCTATCGTTTTAATACAACTAAGAAACCTTTTAACAACTTAAAAGTTCGTAAAGCACTTAGTATGGCCGTTGATCGTCAAACACTTATTGATGAAGTCGTTCAAGGTGGTCAGCTGCCAGCTTATGCCATTGTACCAGGCGGCGTAGCTGATGCTGAAGGAGATTTTAGAGAAAATGGCGGAGACTATTTTGCTGAAAACTTAGAAGAAGCTAAAACACTCCTTGCAGAAGGACTTAAAGAAGAAGGCATGGACTCATTAAGCTTCTCTATTGTTTACAATACAAGTGAAGCTCATAAAAAAATTGCAGAAGCTATTCAGGCAATGTGGGCAGAGCTTGGGGTAGATGTTCAGCTTGAAAATGTAGAATTCCAAGTGAAAATTGACAGAGAACACCAATTAGACTATGAAGTTTCAAGAGCTGGCTGGATTGGCGACTATGTAGATCCTAACACATTCTTAGATATGTTTACTTCATGGAGTTCACAAAATGATACAGGTTGGACTAGCCCAGAATATGATGAACTGATCAAAAAAGCAGCTTCAGAATTTGATGTAGCTAAACGTATGGAATATCTCCATTCAGCAGAAAAAATGTTTATGGAAAATCTTCCTGTTTTACCGATTTACTACTACACAAGACCTATGACAGTTAAACCTAACTTAACGGGCACCTTTAAACCAGTTAACCGTGAGATTAATCTTACTTATGCAGATTTACAATAATTAAATAGACTTTAATAGAGGCCTCATTTTTATGAGGCTCTATTAAAGTCTATAGATAACTTAGAGGAAGGTGATAAGGTGATCAGATATATTTTTAAAAGACTTGCTATGGCATTTGTAACTCTATGGGCAGTGGTAACGATTACTTTTCTCATAATGCATGCTATTCCTGGCGATCCTTTTGCAAAAGAAGGTAAAATGCCTCCTGCAGTCTATAACAACTTAATGAAGCATTACAATCTAGATAAACCTTTAATTGAGCAATACGGACTTTATCTTAAAAATTTATCTCAGTTGGATCTAGGTCCATCCATTAAAAATAAATCCCGTGACGTTAACGATTATATAGAAGATAATTTCCCAGTTTCACTGCAGCTTGGGGTGATTGCACTTTCTTGTGCCAGTATTGCAGGGATTTTATTGGGGATGCTGGCAGCCCTAAAGCGTAACAAGTGGCCTGATTATTTATGTATGATTATTGCTATTATAGGTATCTCAGTCCCCAGCTTTATTATGGCAACCTTTATGATTCAACTATTTGCGGTCAAGCTAAAACTGCTTCCGACTTCTGGCTGGGATGGTCTGCCTAATTATATTCTGCCTGGTATTGCTCTGAGCTTAATGCCACTGGCATATATTGCAAGAATGATGCGTTCCAGTATGATTGAAGTAATGGGGCAAGATTATATCAAAACGGCTAAAGCCAAAGGACTTTCTATGGGCAAGGTCATCAGAAGACATGCCTTAAGAAACTCACTTATCCCTGTAACCACAGTTATTGGGACAACACTGGCAAACTTAGTTGTCGGCAGTTTTATCGTGGAGAAGATTTTTAGAATTCCAGGACTTGGCAAATACTTTATCCAATCTATAGGAAATAGAGATTACCCTGTTATTTTAGGAACAGCGGTATTTTATAGTGCTATCTTAATCTTTGTAAATTTTGTAGTAGATATTCTTTATGTTGTAATTGACCCAAGAATTAAGCTTTCGGGGCCTCAAAAAAACAAAAAAAATAAGATGCTCTTAAATTTACAAGCGCTTTTTGGGCGCAAAGAACAGATTGAGAAAGGATGAAAAAGATGGAAAAAGAACTTATTTTAACAGAAGACTTATTTGAAAAAGTTGAACGGAATCATGAATTAGCTGACACCATCAATAGACCAAGTTTATCTTTTTGGGCAGATGTCTGGAGACGCCTCAAGCAAAACAAATTAGCAATGGTTGGTCTTGCCATTATTACTGTGTTAGGTTTTTTAGCAGTTTTTGGTCCGTATTTTAATGGGTTTACCTATCAAGCACAGGATCTTACTAACAAAAATGCAACCCCTAGTCTTGTACATTGGTTTGGAACCGATTCTCTTGGCCGTGATATATGGACAAGAGCATGGCATGGTGCTAGGATTTCTCTTACTATTGGTATTTTAGCAACTCTGATTGAATTCTTTATCGGCGCGGCCTATGGGGGAGTATCAGGTCTTGTTGGCGGCAAATTAGATGATTTTATGATGCGTGCAGCTGAAGTACTTTACAGTATTCCTTACATGCTTATTGTCATTATGCTGAGCATAGTACTTGATAATAAAGGGATTTTTCCTATTATTCTTGCAATGACCATCACGGGATGGATGAGTATGGCAAGACTAGTAAGAGGCCAGGTACTTCAACTGAAAGAACAGGACTATGTGCAAGCAGCCAGTGCCCTTGGAGCAGGTACGGCCTGGAAACTTCGCAAACACCTTATTCCCAATTCAATGGGACCTATTTTGGTTAATATGACGCTTTCTGTTCCAACGGCTATTTTTGCAGAAGCTACCCTTAGCTTCTTAGGTCTTGGTGTACAGGCACCTATGGCAAGTTGGGGATCTATGGCAAATGATGCGATTGGCAGTTCCCTTGCTGGCCAAGTTTATCAGCTTATTGTCCCAGCCTTTCTTATCTCTTTGACCATGTTTGGATTTAATGTGCTAGGAGATGGCTTAAGAGATGCACTGGATCCACAACTTAGAAAATAGGAGGCCATTAATATGAGTAAATTATTAGAACTACAAGATTTGCATGTTTCTTTTAGAACTTATGCAGGAGAAGTACAAGCCGTTCGAGGCGTTACCTTTGATGTAGAGCAGGGAGAGTGTCTGGGAATAGTTGGAGAGTCAGGTTGCGGCAAAAGCGTAACAGCTCATTCGATTATGCAGCTTTTAAAAGCGCCACCAGCTGAATATAAAAAAGGGTCTATTCTATTTGAAGGCAAAAACTTATTAAATAAAACTGAAAAAGAAATGCAGTCTATACGAGGCAATACCATCAGTATGATATTTCAAGATCCTATGACAAGCCTTAATCCAACTCAAAAGGTTGGTAAACAGATAGCAGAGGTGCTAATAGAGCACAAAAAAATAAGTAAACATGAGGCACTTAAGGAAGCAGAAAAAATGCTGGGACTGGTAGCAGTATCGGAACCTCACAAAAGGATCCATCAATACCCACATGAGTTTTCAGGTGGTATGAGACAAAGAGTAATGATTGCGTTAGCCCTTGCATGTAATCCCAAACTCCTTATTGCTGATGAACCCACAACAGCTCTTGATGTGACCATTCAGGCACAAATACTGGAGCTTTTACAAGATCTTCAGAAGAAACTTAATATGTCTATTATACTGATTACCCATGACTTAGGCGTTGTGGCTAAAATGTGCAATAAAGTTGCAGTCATGTATGCTGGGCAAGTTGTAGAACAGGGGGATGTTAGAGAAATTTTTGAAAACCCCACTCACCCTTATACCCGTGGGCTCCTTAGAGCGGTTCCACGGATGGATATGACACGAGCAGAGAGTTTACAAACAATCATAGGTACGCCTCCAGATTTATTTAAACCACCTGTTGGATGCGCTTTTTTTGCAAGATGTGACGAAGCCATGAAAATATGTGAAAATCATAATCCAGCTATGGAGATATCTGGAAAATCTCAAATGTCAGCATGTTGGCTTAATCACCCCAAGTGCCCAATGAAAAATCAAAAAATCATTGGTTAAGGAGGAATGTAGACGGTGGAAAATAAAAAACCATTACTTAAAGTAGAAAATTTAAAAAAATATTTTAATATACAAGGACGTCAGCTTAAAGCTGTGGATAATGTAAGCTTTGAACTTTATAAAGGCGAAACATTAGGGCTTGTTGGTGAAAGTGGATGTGGTAAATCAACCATAGGTAAAACGATTCTTAGACTTCATGAACCAACTGATGGAAAAGTCATTTTTGATGGTGTATCGGTATATGATTTATCTAAAAATAAAATGAAAGATATTCGCAAAAAAATGCAGATTATTTTTCAAGATCCTTATTCATCTTTAGATCCACGTATGAATGTTGCTGATATTATAGGGGAAGCTCTAGATATTCATCAGTTAGTAAAAGGTGAAGCCCGAACAGCACGTATTAAAGAACTCCTTAGACTGGTGGGTTTAAATGACGATCATTTATCTCGCTTTGCCCATGAGTTCAGTGGTGGACAAAGACAACGTATCGGTATCGCCAGAGCGCTTGCGGTAGAACCTGACTTTATTGTCTGCGACGAACCTATCTCTGCACTGGATGTATCCATTCAAGCACAAATTGTCAATCTGATGAAAGAATTACAGAATAGATTAGGGCTTACGTATCTGTTTATTGCCCATGATTTATCCATGGTAAGGTATATCTCAGACAGGATACTCGTTATGTATCTTGGTAATATGGTGGAGCTTGCTGAAAGTGACACGTTGAGTATGAAACCACTTCATCCTTATACAGAAGTATTGCTTTCAGCAGTGCCTATTCCTAATCCAAGTATTGAGCAAAGCCGTAAAAGGATTATAGTTGAGGGTGAAGTACCAAGTCCTATTGATCCACCACCTATCTGTCCATTCTATGGCAGATGTCCTAAGGCTATGGATATTTGCAAAGGCAAGAAACCACTGTGGAAAGAAGTAGAACCTCAGCATTTTGTTGCATGTCATTTATACTAATTAAGAGAAAGATTTTTTTTCAAATAGACTATAACATGAAGAGCGAGTCATTTCATTGTTATAGTCTATTTGAATGGATTTTTCAGATCACATTAAATATGTTATACTACTTAGAGGATAGGATACCTATCCTTTATTTCTTGAAATGAGGAGCTAAAAATGGAAAAATATAAAACACAAGGCGTTTGTTCTCCAGAAATTTATTTTGAAATTGAAGAGGGTATTATTAAAAATGTTGAATTTGTAAGAGGATGTCCTGGTAATGCCCTAGGGATCTCAACGCTCGTTAAGGGCTTAAAAGTTGAAGAAGTCATTGATAAGTTTAAAGGTATTGATTGCCGGGGTAAGGGTACCTCTTGTCCGGATCAGTTATCCAAAGCTTTAGCGGCCTATATAAAAAAGTAGACATATTCTACTTTTTTCAGCCTTTTAATATATATAGTGAGAAAGCAAAATTTGAAAGGACATGATGTATGAATAGAGTCATTCAAAAATTTGGAGGAACGTCTGTTGCCACCCGTGAGAGCCGAGAACGCGTTCTAGATAAGATTATAGACAGTGTTAAAAGTAGTGAGTCACCTATAGTAGTTGTGTCTGCTATTGGCCGTAAAGGGTCCCCTTATGCGACAGATACCCTCATTGAATTCATAAATAATTGTGTGGAGAGTATAGAGGATCGGGAGTATGATTTACTTCTCTCTTGTGGCGAAATCATATCTGCCGTAGTTATAGCCTCACTTTTAAATAAGAAAGGTTATAAGTCCAGAGCTTTGACTGGTACGCAGGCAGGCATTATTACGGACGCCCATTATAAAGATGCTGATTTATTATATACACAGCCAGAAGGTATTGTGTATTGTCTAAATCAAGGCATTATTCCAGTCATTGCAGGTTTTCAAGGAACGACAGAGCAGGGAGAAGTTACGACGTTAGGCAGAGGCGGCAGTGATACAACGGCAGCTATACTCGGTATGGCACTTAACGCTTCCCGTATTGAAATCTATACAGATGTAGATGGTATTATGACAGCAGATCCTAGAGTGTGTGAAAAAGCCAAGATTATCCCCCAGATGAGTTATAATGAAGTTTTTCAGATGGCAGACAGCGGGGCAAAGGTGATTCATCCAAGAGCTGTTGAGTACGCTATGAATGGCAATATCCCTCTTGTCATAAAAAATACTTTTACAGATGAACCAGGTACTTATATTATTCAAAAAACCAAGCAATTAGCAGATAAACCTATAAGCCACATTATTACAAGTATTGCTCATAAAAATGACAGGGTACAGTTCACAATACAAAATCACGGGGACTGCGATAAAAACTTATTAGACGATATTGCTAAAGAAAACATCAGTATTGACCTGATTAACATTTTTCCGTATTATAAAGTATTTACTATTGATAAAGCCTACCAGTTACAGTTAGAACATCTACTTAGACTCAATCAGCATGCCTATAGTTTAATTGGTAATTGCTCTAAAGTGACGATTATCGGTGAGCGAATGACCGGTGTACCAGGTGTAATGGCCAGAATAGTGAAAGCCTGTCAGCAGGCTAATATCGAAATCCTTCAGACCGCAGACTCTCTGACGACTATTGCTTGTCTTATTAGAGAAACGGATGTTGCACAAGCTATTACGTTGCTTCATGAAGAGTTTAATCTCTAAATCATCTTCATTTCATGGGTTTTCTTGTTTATTTCAACCCTTTTTCCTTCATAAATAAGGTATGAATATGCGTTTTTTTTTGCATACTAACATCAAACAACTTATGGAAGGAAATGATTATGCCTAAGAAAAAAGATGCCTTAAATAAAAAAGATTCTTTAAGCAAAAAAGAAAACAAACATGAAGATACGCAAGAAGAAGTGACTTCAAGCGATACCACTGACACTATCAAGGAGTTCGGACAGCTTCCACCAAGTCCAAATGATGCAGAAAGCCCCATCCATTGTCTCACCATTATAGGGCAAGTGGAAGGACACGTTAGTCTGCCGCCTCAAAATAAAACAACCAAATATGAACATATTATTCCGCAAATTGTAGGACTGTGTGATAATCCCAAAATAAAGGGAATCCTTGTGATTCTCAATACTGTTGGTGGGGATGTAGAAGCCGGTCTGGCAGTTGCCGAGCTTATTGCGTCCATTAATAAACCTGTGGTTTCCTTAGTATTAGGAGGGGCTCATTCAATCGGCGTACCTATCGCCGTTTCAAGCAACTATTCTTTTATTACCCCTACGGCGACTATGACTATCCATCCAGTTAGAATGAATGGTACAATCATAGGGGTACAACAAACTTTTGAATTTTTCGATCAAATGCAAGAAAGAATTGTAGCCTTTGTCTCTAAAAATTCGCATATATCTGAAGCGCGTTTTAGAGAATTGATGCTCGATGTAGGCAAGCTTGCTAGAGATGTTGGCAGTATATTAGTAGGCAAAGAGGCTGTCGAAGAAAAGATTATAGATGAAGTGGGAGGGCTCAGTCAGGCAATGGACAAACTGCACGAGCTTATTGAAAGTGAAGCGGGTGAGCTTACATGATGTATTATTCGGTTGCACCTATTTATGGCTTAGACGAACCTTTAGATTATGTGGAGCTTGATTATAACGGCTCCTCTGTGTTAGCATGTAAGACGGGTGAAGGATATATTTTAGAGAGAATTTATTCAACTGATCCCAAAGATTATTTAAGGGAAGATTTAAAGCCAGGTAAATTACTGGAAAATAATCTTATCAAACAAATTATAAAATGATATAATAATAGATGTATGCATGGGTATACGTCTATTATATTTTCTCGTTTTACTTATTTTACAACGTCGGTATATAAAGGGGTCATTTACAAATGAATAAAAAGACGAAAAAAAGTAAACCATCCTCCAATAAGACGCCAGTCAAAAAGATTTTACCGTCTCCTGTATCAAAAGAAATTATAGGGATATGTATTATAGGACTAAGCTTATTAGTACTTGTAGGACTATTTACAGAGAAATCCGGATTAATGGGGTTAGGTATGCGGTATATCTTTGTTGGTGTATTTGGCATTGGAGGTTATGTTTTGCCTCTAGCGGCAGGTGTAATAGGGGTATTTTATATACAAGGCAATTCCCAAAGAGCGTTAAAAATGATGCTCAATATGAGTGCACTGGTTGTGCTATTAATGACCTTGTTTCATGTTATTTCCTTTGGTGAAGATACTTCCATAACACTTTGGGGACTGGAATACATCAACCTCGGGTCATGGCTTAATGGAGGATTTATAGGGGCAAGTATCGCTTATTTACTCCTAAAACTAATAGGTCTGTATGGTACTTATGTTTTTTTGACTCTGCTGCTAGGTGTATGGCTCTTGATTACTACACATTTTCCAGTGTTCTCATGGGTTAATGAAAAAATAGCAGCTTATATTAAACAGAAAAAAGATGAACATCAGCAAAAAAAGAAACTCCCACGTCAACCAAAGACTAAAACCACTCAATCAGTTAGGGCTGTACCTGAAACTATATCCGAATCTGCAGCAGAAGCCGAACCTATTTTGCAGGTCCCGATTTATGACTCTAAGCAATATACTGAAGCTGCTGAAATAGCATCTGTAAGCGAAAATCTACTGTATACAGCTGCTGGGGAAAGCCACAGTGAATGTATCAGCCCAGTCATTGTGACTGATGAAGATCTGGAAGAGGTCCCTACACCAGCTGTTTCTGAGTTATTTAAAGAATACACCTTTCCGTCTATCGACCTATTAAATAAAGGACAAGTTGTATCTCATAAAGATGCTTCCAGAAAATCTTTGAGTAACGCTAAAAAACTAGAAGAAACCTTAGCAAGTTTTGGTGTTGAGGCAAAAGTACTTCAAATACATAGAGGTCCATCTGTAACAAGATACGAACTGCAGCCCAAACAAGGGGTCAAAGTCAGTAAAATTGTTAATTTAGCCGATGATATTGCCCTTAACTTAGCAGCTCCTAATATTAGAATTGAAGCCCCTATCCCAGGGAAAGCTGCTGTAGGCATAGAAATTGCCAATGATACCAGTGAAATGGTTTATTTAAGAGACGTGATTGATTCGGACCGTTTCTTAGCATTTCCCTCCCGCTTAGCTTTTGCATTAGGCAAAGACATTACAGGAAAACCTATTATAGCTGATATTGCCAAGATGCCCCATGTGCTCATAGCTGGGGCAACGGGTTCTGGTAAAAGTGTCTGTATTAACACCCTTATTGCAAGTATTCTTTACAAAGCAAAACCTCATGAAGTTAAGCTGATTCTGATAGATCCAAAAGTAGTAGAGCTTAATGTTTACAATGGTATTCCGCACCTTCTTATTCCTGTGGTGACTGATCCTAAAAAAGCTGCTGGCGCTCTTTGGTGGGCTGTTAATGAAATGACCAAAAGATATAATCAGTTTGCTGAAAATAATGTAAGAGATATGAAGGGTTATAATGATAAAATGACTGATGAAGCCTGCCGGCTTCCGCAGATTGTCATTATCATCGACGAACTTGCAGATTTGATGATGACCGCTGCCAAAGAAGTGGAAGATGCCATATGCCGTCTGGCACAAATGGCCAGAGCTGCTGGTATCCACTTAGTTATTGCAACTCAAAGACCTTCAGTAGACGTTATAACTGGTGTTATTAAAGCAAATATTCCCTCCAGACTGGCTTTTGCCGTATCTTCCGGCATTGATTCAAGAACTATATTGGATACTAATGGTGCTGAAAAATTATTAGGCAAAGGCGATATGTTGTTTTCTCCTATCGGAGAGTCTAAGCCTATACGTATTCAAGGGGCCTTTATATCAGATAAGGAAGTCGAAAGTATTGTGGCAGCTATTAAGACAGAAGAGGTAAGTTATGAAGAATCCGTTTTACAAACGCTTGAAAATTCTGCTGTACAAATAGAGGCTGTGGGTGAGGAAGATGAACTTTTAGAAAAGGCCATTGCCTTTTCAGTGGATAAAGAGAAACTTTCTATTTCAATGCTTCAAAGATATTTCAGAATAGGCTTCAACAGGGCCGCAAGACTTATGGACACTCTTGAAAGCAGAGGCGTTGTTGGTCCAGATGAAGGCAGTAAGCCAAGAAAAGTTTTATAAAATACATTCGTTAAGGAGAGATATATTCATGAAAACTGATATCCAGATTGCACAGGAGGCAACCCTTAAACCTATTACAGAGGTAGCCCGCTTATTAGATATTGACAGTGATACATTAGAACAATATGGTAAGTATAAAGCCAAACTTTCTTACGATTTACTGGAGACATTAAAAGATAAGAAAAAGGGCAAACTCGTCCTAGTAACCGCAACAAACCCTACTCCTGCGGGAGAAGGTAAAACGACGATTACAGTGGGGCTTGGACAGGCCCTATGTCAAATAGGCCAAAAAGCGATTATTGCTTTAAGAGAGCCCTCTCTTGGTCCATGTATGGGGATTAAAGGAGGCGCTGCCGGAGGCGGTTATGCACAGGTTGTGCCCATGGAAGATATTAATCTGCACTTTACAGGAGATATTCATGCCATCGGGGCCGCAAACAATCTATTGGCCTCTATGATTGATAACCATATTCATCATGGAAATAGCTTAGGTATTGATTTAAGAACTATCACATGGAAAAGATGTGTAGACCTTAATGACAGAGCGTTAAGAGATATTGTAGTTGGCCTTGGAGGGCCTATTAATGGGATGCCAAGACAAGATGGGTTTATGATTACTGTTGCTTCAGAGATTATGGCTATCTTGTGTTTAGCTAATGATATTGTTGATTTAAAAGAAAAAATAGCGAGTATTATTATTGGGTATAATCATGCCGGAGAGCCTGTTACTGCCAGAGATTTAAATGCTCATGGGGCTATGACTGCACTTTTAAAAGATGCTGTCAAACCTAATCTTGTCCAAACTTTAGAAAATACGCCAGTTATCATGCACGGAGGTCCTTTTGCAAATATCGCCCATGGATGTAACAGTATTATTGCCACTAAATTAGCCTTAAAACTAGGAGATATTGTCATTACAGAAGCGGGATTTGGTGCAGACTTAGGTGCAGAAAAATTCCTAGATATTAAATGCCGAAAAGCAGGTCTATCACCAGATGCGGTCGTACTGGTAACAACTATCAGAGCGCTCAAGTATAATGGTGGCGCACTTAAGGAAGACTTAAAACAAGAAAACATTAAAGCTCTCAAACAAGGTTTTGCTAACCTAGAGAAACATATAGAAAACCTTCAAAAATATAGGGTACCTGTTATTGTTACACTTAATGCGTTTGTTACAGATACTGATGAAGAAATGACTTTCGTTAAAGGTGCCTGTGAAGAAAAAGGCTGTGATTTTGCGGCTGCTCATGTATGGGAAAAAGGCGGTGCAGGTGGAGTAGACCTTGCTCATAAGCTGATAGATGTATTAGAACATAAAAATAGCGATTTCAAGCTACTCTATGAAGATGCGTTATCGTTAGAAGATAAAATGACTACAATCGCTAAAGAGATTTATGGTGCTAAACAAGTGGTCATAGAACCTAAAGCTCAAAAAGAAATAGATAGAATAACGAAACTTGGTTTTGCTCATTTACCGGTATGTATGGCAAAAAATCAATATTCTTTTTCAGATGATCCCAAAGCTTTAGGTAGGCCAGAAGGTTTTACAACAACGATACGGGAAATTAGACTATCCGCAGGAGCTGGATTTGTAGTTGCCATTACAGGTAATGTCATGACGATGCCCGGGCTTCCTAAAAAACCAGCAGCAGAGCTTATAGATGTGGATAAAAACGGTATTGTCCATGGCTTATTTTAAGGATTAAGAAGGGAGATTTAAAATGAGTGCAGAACTTATAGATGGTAAATTAATAGCTGCTTCTATCAAAGATGAATTAAAGGAAAAAGTGGCTAACTTAATGGCTCAGGGGATTACTCCTGGTTTGGCCGTGATTCTTGTAGGCGATAATTCGGCTTCACAAGTCTATGTGAATAATAAAAAAAAGGCTTGTGAATATATAGGAATTAAATCTTTTTCCTATGAATTGCCAGCTACAACCAAGGAGGCGGAGCTTTTAGAGCTTATTGAAGCCCTAAATGGGGATCAAACAATCCATGGAATTTTAGTACAGCTTCCACTGCCAAAGCATATGGATGAACAAAAGATTATTTTAAAAATAAATCCGACTAAAGATGTCGATGGATTTCATCCTCAAAATGTTGGTGCTTTGAGTATTGGACTTGAGGGTTTTGTATCTTGTACGCCGGCAGGTGTCATACAATTATTAAAAAGAAGCCATATCGATATAGCGGGTAAACAGTGTGTGGTAGTAGGCCGTAGCAATATTGTCGGTAAACCTGTTAGTATGCTCCTCTTAAGAGAACATGCGACAGTTACCATATGCCATTCGCGGACAAAAGATTTAACAGCTGTACTTAGACAGGCAGATATTATTATCGCTGCAGTAGGTATTCCAAAATTTATACATGGTACCATGTTAAAACAAGGTGCCGTTGTAATAGATGTAGGTATAAACAGAGATGAAACAGGAAAGTTGTGCGGAGATGTGGATTTTGAATCTTGTGCCCTTCAAGCAAGTTATATAACGCCTGTTCCTGGTGGAGTGGGACCAATGACAATTGCTATGCTCATGTATAACTGTGTGCTGGCAGCTACAAATCAAGGAGGAATCATATAGTGAGTTATTTAGTGGCGTTTGTATCACTTGGCTGTGATAAAAATTTGGTAGACAGTGAGAATATGTTAGGCATTCTTCATCAGGGAGGATATACCTTAACTGGTGATGAAGCTTTAGCAGATGTCTTAGTTGTAAATACCTGCTGTTTTATTGAAGATGCTAAAAGAGAAAGTATTGAAAATATTCTGGAGGTTGCAAAGTATAAAGAAGAAGGAAACTGCAAGGCCCTTATTGTAACGGGCTGTATGGCTGAACGTTACAAACAAGAAATATTAGATGAAATCCCAGAAGTAGATGCTTTAGTGGGAACAACTTCGTACGACAAAATCGTAGAAGTAGCTGACAACATATTAAGTGGAAAAGGGATTAAAACCCAGCACTTTGAGGCCATTGATAAAGAAATAGTGGAGGACATGCCTAGGATTTTAACTACTGCAGGTTATTTTGCCTATGTTAAAATCGCTGAAGGGTGTGACAATCACTGCACCTATTGCATCATTCCAAAACTAAGAGGTAAATATAGAAGCCGTAGCATAGAAAGTATAAAAAAAGAGGTTCAAGGTTTAGCAAAGGATGGGGTATCAGAAATTATTCTTGTTGCCCAAGATACTACCAGGTATGGCTCTGATCTTTTGGATGCCTCTCTCGCTTTACTTATTAGAGAGTTGTCTCATATACAAGGTATTGAATGGATTAGACTATTGTATTGCTATCCAGAAGGTATTACCGATGAACTCATACAAGAAATCAAAACAAATCCTAAAGTATGTAAATATCTAGATATGCCTATACAGCATGCTTCTAACGCTGTTCTAAAACGTATGGCACGGAAGAGTTCTCTTGAATATCTCAAAGAACTTTTAACTAAGCTAAGAAAAGAAATTCCAGAAATTGCGATTAGGACAACGCTCATTGTAGGGTTCCCAGGGGAAACACAAGAAGATTTTGATATTCTGTGCGATTTTGTACAAGAAATCCAATTTGATAGATTGGGCGTATTTACTTATTCACAAGAGGAGGATACGCCAGCAGCAGCTTTTGAAGATCAAATTGATGAATCGGTTAAACAAAAAAGAAAAGAAGTACTGATGAACCTTCAACATAGCATCTCAGAAAAGCTTACGCGTAAAAAAATCGGACAAACGATGGAAGTTGTTATTGAAGGTAGATTAACAGAAGAAAACGTTTATATTGGCCGTACGTATCAAGATGCACCGGATATAGATGGACAAGTTTTTATCGATTACGATGGACAGCTTTTATCCGGAGATCTTGTAAACGTTCATATCGTTGATGCCAATGATTATGACTTGATTGGAGAGATTGTAGATGAATATAGCGAATAAATTAACGATGCTTAGAATCGTTTTAGTCTTTGTCTTTATGGGGGTTATATGGATACCGATTTTTCCGCTGGAACTCTCACTTTGGATAGCGCTAGGCCTTTTTATGGTAGCAAGTTTCACTGATTTTTTAGATGGCTATTTGGCAAGAAAATTAAATTTAGTGACTAATCTGGGTAAGTTTATGGATCCATTAGCTGATAAAATGTTGGTTGCTGCTGCGATGATTGCCATAGTAGACAAAGGGCCTTTGCTTCCAGCAGGTCTATTGCCTGCTTGGATTGTGGTGCTTATTTTGCTTAGAGAATTTATGGTGTCAGGTATTCGCTTGGTAGCTGCGGCCGAAAACAAAGTTATAGCTGCTAATTATTTAGGCAAGGTAAAAACCGTACTGCAAATGATTATGATTATTGTCTATTTAATACCTGTTGATTCAGCCGTCATTAGACTATCTAGTATTTCATTAGCTTATTTAGCGCTTTTATTAACTGTCATTTCTGGCGTTGAATATGTATGGCAAAACAGGCATATTTTAAAAAATGCTTAATCGTTATATCGTATAAAAACAGTATTATGTT
>JAQSYC010000220.1 GCA_029256345.1 Clostridia bacterium
ATGCTGAGCCCACCTAGTCATTTGCGCCATGCCTCTTTCAGTATGACGCAGCAAGAAGGGTCTTACAGCAAATTCTGCCGAGGATCTTTGGGTAAACCGTTCAAGTGCTTGCATTGATAGATCCCAGTGCCTTTCTTCCTGTCCATAACACGCCACAAAATCCGAAAAGAACAGATAAGGAAAGCCCACACACATTTCATCAATTTTAAATAATACAGCCAATGCCTCTTCGTATGATACAGGTAGGTAGGCCCTGAGCCTTTTCACAATCTGCTGCATCCGATTTCTTAACGCAAGCCCCTCCCATGATTCATCCATTACAGAATTCACAAAAGCCTCTGTATCAAAAGCGCTATACTTTCCTTGTATCTTATGAGCAAACTGATTTAAAAAATCTTTATGATAGATATCCTTCAAAAGTTCTGCCACGTTGTATCCTCTCCTTGTTTTTATTGCAAAATGATCTGCGACTTTTCCCTTCCAATAGTATAAGCTATCATTATATGTTTTGCACACTCTTATTAAGCATTTTTCTTACAACAAATCCATCCCATAGGGTTGAGTAATTTTTTGTAATTGGCTAAAACCTCTCTCCCCAGCAAAATGCCGCCTATCCAAAACATTATTTCACTAGCTGCAATCATACCCCCCATGACTATTGCCTTCATTTTTAAGGAAAGCTTTAAAAAAGGAACACCTATGATCATTCCATAAATAATAAAAGATGCTACAATCAGATAAATTGCGATGGTTTTAATCTTTTTCTTATTTTTGTGATTGGCAGGCTCTTTGTTACTTAAGATACTCAAATGCTTCTTTAAAATTCTGCTATATTTATTTAAAAGCACCACCTCTGCTACTTGTGGAAACACCGTATTCAACTTAGCGAAAAAGCACGTTAAAAACCCACCCATCATATAGACTTTCTGTTTACGCTCTATCACTTTTAGTAATTTCTCTGTCACCTCTTCCCTAGTGGAAATCGAAACCCCCATTTCTTTCCATATGCCATGATAAGGCTGTTCTGACTTAGTATCTGCTGCATTGGGACAAAAATAGGTTAGATGTATACTACTTCCTTCTTGATACAACTCTCTATTCATTGATTCAATAAAAGAAAATATCCCCGCTCTTGAGGCGACATCTACACTATAATAAGGGAATGCCAAGTGTCCATCTACAAATCCTCCCATATGTACAATAGTACTCTCTGGAGCATTTTTCATGAATGGCAAAAAAATCTTTGTCACCAAAATGGCTCCCAATAGATTTGTATCAAGACTTTCATATATCTCTTCAAATCTATGAGTTTCTAACGACTTTCTAACATCATATCCTGTAGCATTTATGATAATATTAATTTTAGGTGTCCATTTTTTAACAATTTCAACAAGTTCTTCCAAGGACTCCTTGTTCGTAATATCTACTTGCGCTGTGGTTACATCTCCCTTAAGCCAAGTAATCAGCTTTTTATTTTTCTCCTCACTTCGGCTAGTTAAAAGCACTCTTGCCCCTTCCTTCAAAAAAGCCTCGCTATAACTTTCCCCAAGACCTCCCGAAGCACCAATAATTAAAACTGATTTTTTTTCAAACCTTCCTTTGTACCGATTCATCTGTAATCTGCTCCCATCCATTTGATAACCTCATTATCTGACCATTATTTCGCTTTTATTTCAGAGACTATCTGACTTAATAATCCATCCACAAAACCATATTGCTCATCGTTAGGTAATAATCTCCTTATCAGCGAGTCAAACTCTGCATAAAGCGCTTCATCGCCCTCTACTATTTGCTTACCTTTGCTTGTAAGACTTATATAATAAATCCTTCTATCTTCTTGTGACTGCTCCTTCTCTATCAATTCCATTTTTATCAGCTTACCAATCATCGCCGAAATAGCTGGTTTGGTAAAATTTAGAGCTTCTGCCACTTGAGAGAAGTTGGGTTTTCCTAAATGATAGATGGTGGTTAGATAATAATAGTCATTGCTGTTAAATCTTCTTATCTCAGCTTCTGTTAATTGCATATTCAAATTTTTTATAGATCTTTGCCACAAATAATTGGCAATAAATGCAAAATCATCTTTGATCATAGCGTACCTCCTCTTTTATAATAAGTTCACTATATTTAATTAAATTCACTTAACTATTTTATAAAAAAATAATAAAGTTGTCAAGAATTAAACTTTCTCTGTCTAACAACATTTGTAAATACTTAAAGTAGGTCCAATAGTTATACTCTGGTTAAATACAAAATGAGCTGTTCTAAGACAGCTCATTTTGTATAGCTTCAATGATTTCAGAAACAATATCAATTCTTTTAAAAGGCATTATAATATAATACCCATCAACATAAGGTGAGATTTTCTCTGCCATTTCTAAAGAAATAGTGACTGCCAGCCGGCTGGCCTCTTCCTTAGAAACATCCTTATACTGTTCTAGAATTTCTTCTGAGACATTGATACCGGAAATTTCATTGTTCATGAAGCAACCATTTCTATAGCTCACAACAGGCATAATCCCACCTAAGATCTTAGCCGTCAGTTCTTCACGGGCAAGTTTTAAGTTCTCTAAAGCCTGCTGTGTCAAAATAGGCTGTGTTAAAAACATCGCTACCCCATTTGCCGTCTTCTTTTTTGCCTTTGCCAGCTCACTGCTGAAATTTCTGGCATTGACATTTAAGGCCCCACAAATATTAAATGGAGATGAAAAGGTTGTATCATTTAACTCGGTAATATAGCTTGATAGGACAACTGAATTAAAGCTAAACATTGCTTTCACCTCATCCCGTTGTGCCGATGGAATAGGGTCTCCTGTTACCACCAAAACATTATCTACTCCCTCGATATTTAATCCCAAAAGCAATGCTTTTGTGGCATTGATATTTCTATCCCTACAAGTCATATGAGGAATAGTTGTCATATTCAATTCTCTTTTAAGTTTACAAGCTAAAAGACTGCTGTCTACCCTTGCTCTTGCAATAGGGCAATCTGCAATCGTTATAGCATCCACCCCCTGCTCCTTAAGGGTCTTAGCACTGTTCATAAAAAAGTCCATTTGAGTATCAACTGGGGGATCTAGTTCTACAGCAATAATTTTTTTACCCTTTTGAATTTTTTCTAAAAGCTGATTTTTTACTGATGTCTTTTCTATTTCTATTGGTCTAATAGTTTTATCTGGCATCATTTGACCACCAGACAATTCTTTAAGCCTTATGGTCATCTCTTTAATATACTCTGGTGTTGTACCACAGCAACCGCCCACAATAGCAACCCCTTGTTTTGCTATTTCTAGCATTTGCGCAGCAAAATACTCTTTGGTATTATCAAAAAATATGCGATTATTAATCAGTGTTGGATAACCCGAATTCGGCATAATTGAAATTGTTTTATTTGCTATATCTAGCGTTTTAATATAGTTCAGCAGATGATACGGACCTGAAAAACAGTTGAATCCATAGCTATCAACTGCCTGTGATTGAAACATTTTTTCTATCAGCTTTCTACCGGATTCTCCCAGTCTTGTCATGCCTTCTGGTGACACGGCAAATTCTATTAAAATATAGGTCTTTGGGTTCTGCTGCTTGATATATTCTGCAAGTTCTAATAAGTACTCCCCGCTGCTAAACGTCTCAAAAATAAAGTTTTCCGCTCCTAAATCTAAAAATAAATCTACAGTTTTTTTATACTCTTCCCATAAGTCTCCCATTTTCAAAAACGGAATGGGTCCAAGATCAGCAAAG
>JAQSYC010000221.1 GCA_029256345.1 Clostridia bacterium
GATAAGGCACATGCATCTTTATGTATAGACTGTGGCAAATGTGAAAAAGTCTGTCCACAGCATCTGCCGATTAGAAAACATCTTAAAGAAGTTGTAAGGGATATGGAACCTAGATGGACCAAACCATTGTTTTGGGGAGTTGATCGCTATCTATCTTTTAAGCGCAGGCACGCAAAGGGAAAGGAAGTTAAATAGTTCATGGGTCACGGAGTACACATTTAACTAGGCGTAGATTTTGAATACATGATATGACAAAAGGACACAAAAATTGTAGGCATAACGCTACCGTTAATTTTTGTGTCCTTTTGTATTACTAAAACCTAAAGGGAGAGTTACTCGGCCTTTTCTAGTAAGATACTAGCAATTGCAGGGCAGCTTAGGTGATAACTTTCGCCTGTACTTGCGGCTGCAACAATGTTGTTTTTATCACCGTAACTTGTAATGGTAACGGTGGAGTCATCTTCAAGGGTAATAACCATAGTAGAACCAGTTATCATCGCGACGTAAGAGGTATCTTGAACAGTGCTTTCATTATAAGCTGAGACAATGTTTTGGATGTCATCTTCACTAAAAGCTTTATCTATTTTGTTACCGTCCATATCTTTTAATGCTATGGACTTAACATTTTCAATCTTTTTTTGAGCGGCCAACTGGTCAGCTGTTTCTGCACTTATTTTAGAACTTGCATCAGGGGATGGATCAGCGGTCACTGCATCTTCCTTTGTAGTATTGGGGATTGTATCAGATTCTTTTACAATACCTGTACTGTTGTCAGTGCCTGCATCAGGTGTTGCGGCACATCCAGTAAAGGCCATTAAAGAAAGTAGTGTTACGGCAGTCCAAATTTTTAATTTCATATGAATCACTCCTGTATTTTTAATTTTGTTTTATTTTTGATTACCCTCGTTTGACGTATGGCTATTAAAAGAAGTTCCATCCTCTTAAAATTGATAGTATAATGAGGCATGGAGGTGTATGACTAATGGATTTAAATGAAAGTACAATTGAAAAGTTACAGTCAATAGATTTAGAAAAAGACGAATGGATAATTAACTGGATAGGACAAGGTGGATTTGTATTTAAGACATCCAAAGGAAAACTGATTTGTATAGACCCCTACCTTTCTAATTCGGTAGAGAAATTTGAAGGGATAGGGACAAGGCGCATGTGGTTTCCATCTTTTCCATTGGCCGTTTTCAGACCTGATGTAGTCATCTGTACCCATGACCATTGGGATCATACAGATCCTGAAACACTGCCACTTATAGCTGCTTATAGTAAAGCTTTATTTCTAGGACCTACAGCTTCTTATGAGCATATGAAAGCGATGAATATAGACGAAAAAAGGCTGAAGCTATTTAATAGGGAAGACATCTATCAAGGAGAGGATTTTAAACTCAGAGCCGTATATGCTCAGCATACAGCAGATAGTATTGGTATAATCCTTGAGACGCATGCTCTTAAAATTTATATTACAGGAGATACAGAGGCGAGTGAAAGGCTGTATGCCTTAAAGGATGAAAAGATAGATATATTAATCACCTGTATAAATGGTAAATTGGGGAATATGAACGCTCAAGAGGCCTGTAAGTTAGCACAGTATTTAGAGGTAAAACATGTGATTCCTATGCACTATGGGTTGATACCGTCTAATACAGTGGATTTGGATGAGTTTAATAGGATTTGCAGTGAGAAGGGCTTAAACCAGTGGCTGTTGGTGCCGGAGATTAATTATATTTGCAAAATGGCAACAATCGGGCAAGGTGTTCAGGGGTTAACGATAGAAAGAATTTATTAAAGTATAAAAATATTGACAAAATAGAAAATCAATAATACTATATAACTATAATTTCAATAAACTGAATCTTATCAAGAGTGGTGGAGGGAATGGCCCTATGAAACCCAGCAACCTGTAGAAGCGTATAAGGTGCTAATTCCAGCAGTGGAGGAGCTGCAAGATGAGTATAACTCGCAGAATGAGCCTGAGTGTATACTCGGGCTTCTTTGTCGTTTGAAAAGGGGAGTTTGATTGGAATGTGTCAAATAGATGATGAGAAATGGGGAGGGAAAAGAAAATGAATAACAAAGTATTATCTGTCAAAACGATTGTTGCAATAGGTATCGGAACGGCCGTCTTTTATATTTTAGGCCGCTTTGCTGCAGTGCCTACAGGGATCCCTAACACTGAGGTTCAAACGGCTTATGCCTTTTTAGCTTTAATGGCCATATTATATGGACCGGTAGCAGGAGCAGCCATAGGGTTTATAGGCCATACTTTAAAGGACCTGCTTGTCTATGGGTCCCCATGGTTTAGCTGGATTATAGCTTCGGCGGTAATGGGGTTAATCATTGGAATAGGATGGAAAAAACTCCGTGTCAATGAAGGAGAATTTGGGAAAAAAGGGATTGTTATTTTTAATATTTATCAGGTCATTGCCAATGTTGTTGCATGGGGAATTGTAGCACCAACACTGGATATACTCATTTATGCAGAACCAGCTAACAAAGTTTATTTACAAGGTTTAGTTGCGGGCATATCCAATATCATTACAGTAGGTGTGCTGGGTACAATACTCCTGCTTGCCTATAGTAAAACCAGAACTAAAAAAGGAAGTTTGGATATTGAATAATATCAAAAAAACCGAAGCATTTAGTCTTCGGTTTTTTATATCCGATACCCTAAAGAATGAATCTCTTTATAATGGATATTAAAAAATGAAATCGATGAAGGAAAACGAGCATGAAGAACCCTATTATAGTATTTGAAAATTTTAGTTTTCAATATAGAGCACAAAAACAGCCTACATTAAAAAATATAAACCTAACCATTTATGAAGGTGAAAAGGTTCTTATCGTTGGGCCATCAGGTTCGGGGAAAAGTACACTCGCTCACTGTATTAACGGCCTTGTACCTTTTTATTATGAGGGAGAAATATCAGGAAGTTTAAAAATTAGAGGAAAAGAAACTAAGCAAATGAGCATTTTTGAACTATCTCATCAGGTAGGGACCGTTTTACAAGACTCAGACAGTCAGTTCATTGGTTTGACTGTGGGAGAAGATATTGCATTTAAACTAGAAAACGAATGTATAGCTCAAAAGATGATGAGAGAAAAGGTTGAAGCAGTATCGAAACTGGTAGATATACACAGTCACTTAGAGGATGGGCCTCATGACTTATCAGGAGGACAAAAACAGCGGGTAACCTTGGCAGGTGCCATGGTTGGAGGAGGAGATATCCTTTTATTTGATGAACCCCTTGCAAGTTTAGATCCTGCCACTGGAAAAACAGCTATAGAACTTATTGACAGGCTTCAAAGTGAAGGACATAAAACCATTATTATTGTAGAGCACCGCTTAGAAGATGTACTGCATTGTGATGTGGATAGAGTAATCGTTGTGAGTGAAGGGGAAATTGTAAAGGATGAGAAGCCAGCGGAGTTATTAGCGTTAGACATTTTATCACAAGTAGGCATAAGAGAACCGCTTTATATTACTGCCTTAAAATATGCCGGTTGCAAAATCATACCTGAAACAAGTATAGCGCATGTAGAAACATTAAAAATAAGTGACTATAAAACCCAGATGATTAAATGGCTGGAAGAAATAATGGAAGAAAAACAACAGAAGATGGGCAGTCCACTCCTGACATTTGAAAAGGTCAGGTTTGCTTATGCTGAACAAAAAGAGATACTTCATGGTATAAGTTTTGAGGTGAATAGAGGAGAGATGATAAGCA
>JAQSYC010000222.1 GCA_029256345.1 Clostridia bacterium
TTTAAAGTCAGCCTCACATTTTTGGTTGACTTTTTGGACTGCTCTGCCAGTGTCCGTACCTCCTGCGCAACAACGGCAAACCCTTTACCTACTTCTCCTGCACGAGCTGCCTCAATACTGGCATTAAGGGCTAATAAATTAGTTTGTTCGCTAATACCATCCACCAGCTTCATAATGTCTTCTATGCTTTTAGTCAAAAAGCTTAACTCTGTGATACTCGTTTTGATCTTATGAGAAATCTGGATAGAAGAATCCATCGTTTGGTTGAGACGCTCCATACTTTCTGCTGCTTCTCCAATCATAGCCTTGGCACCCTGATTATTATCAAAAATACAGCCAGTTTCTTTCATGACTTGCTGGATACTTTCAGATAAGGTATCCATGGCCTCTGAACTTTTTCCCGCATCCTCTGCCTGGTTAGTTGAACCCTTTGTAATGTCTTCTATTGAAAGTGCCAACTGGCTAAAGGCTTCTACTGACTGTTCAGTAGATAACTTGAGTGATTTCCCATCCGCTAAAGTATCTGATACAACTCCCTTTGTTTCCTCTAAAAGCTTTCTGATATTGGTAATCATATGGTTAAAACTTGTACATAAAAGCCCTATCTCATCATAACGCAGTTCGTCAGTCCGAACGGTAAGATCCCCGTTTTCAGCTTTTTTCATAAGCTGCATAATCTTGATAATAGGCATGGAAAAATGCTTAGATACCACAAGTCCTACAGCAATAGCCAATACACCTGCTACTATCACCAACGCCCAAATCATAAAACTTGCCTTTGAGAGCTGGCTGGTTAGGGATTTCTCTGGAATCTCTGCCACTACTTTCCAGCCATTACTCACAGCTGCATGAGCAATAAGATGTCCCTTTTCAATGCCACTACCAGACTCTTCTGCTTGCTGGATACTATTTAATATGTAGTCCTCCGCTCTTTCTTGGTGGGTATCTTTATTATAAATCATACTGCCATTCTGGTCGATAACGTAGACATTAGCTCCCTCTAGCAGTTTGATTTCCTCGAAGCCTTCAATAATCGTATCTAACTTGATTTGGCATATCATCAAACCAAAATTTTCCCCAATCATGGCATTTTTAACTTTCCTAATGAAATAGATCCTTTTTGTTTCTTTACCTAACCCTTTGTGCCAAAGAGATTCCCCATTTATTTGAAGCTTTTTTGCTTCCATCATATCCTCATTAGTTAGCAGTGGTACTTTACCTATAACCGTTCCGTCATCATGGATGATGGCAACACTTTCTATACTCTTTTCAATAGACCCTACATAAACCAAGCTCTGTGCTAAGTCCTGAACTGCTCTCATTTTTTTTACTTGATCCTTGTTAGCAGCTTCATAATTGGCAAGCAAATTAGTATTTGAATTATTGAGATCATTCACTACGAACTTTGTCATATTCTTTTCTATATCATTGACAAAATAATTAACACTGGATCTGGTCTGCTTGACCATATCTGTCGTAAGCTGCTCACTTGTATTTTTGATGGTACTGTTGGATATGGAGGATGAAATGATATTAACTATGAAAAGGGGTATGATTGCAAAAAGTACACAAATAATGATAAGTTTCGTTTTGATAGACGTATTTTTAAATCCTTTCATTTGCCTAAACTGCATAGCATTCCTCCCTATAAGCTTAATGACCACACAGTAAATCTTATCATATCCCTGTTGAATATCAATGAAATTTATTGCAGTGCAAATATTTACTGTGTATAGTATGCTCTATAGAGAAGTGCTATAAAACAAAATATTACAAATTTTATTATAATTCCATTATTATTTTAATAAATTTTTATATCCAAATACATTTTATGTATAATATCACTTGTATTAAGAATAAGAACTTCGGTTATTTTATTACTTTTATCCATTTTTACGGTGATTTGATCTGTCATTTTCAGTTTTCCCCCATGAAAAACAACAACATAATTCACCTTATAGTTAAATTTTACACTATCTCTCTCTTTTAATTTCTTTACTCTTTTAATCTTTATTTTTTCTGTTTTTTCTCCCTTTATTCTTTGAAAAAACTGTGGATAAATAAAACCCACCCTGCTTGATACAAAGCTCTCATACCCCTCTGGTGAAAAATATTGCTCTAATAAAACTGGCAGCCCCTCTTTATTTTTTTCCAATTCACTATAGGTACTGCAAGCTACCATTTTTGTAATCAATAGCTGCGCAGTTTTGTCCTTACTATCTCCGCAGCACCCTATTAAAAGTAATGTTACTACTACCCCAACCAATATTTTTTTCATCACTACCCCCTATATACTTCTTTTATACAGGTATGCACGCCCTTCATTGCCTATGTGTTCTACGGCACCAATATGTTTTAATACGTTAAGTGCCATCTGTGCCCGCTTTAGACTCAATCCCGTATGAGTTTTAAAATCCTTTGAAGTAAATGTATCACTTAACGTGTTTGGCAGCAGTTTGGTGTAATCTTCTAAAGACCCAATATGTATCTCCTCCACAAGCTCTAACGGTATTCTATCCTTACGACAAGCCCCTCTTTTTTTATCTTTACTCCACCCATTCAGCAGTTTGTATTCTTCCATATTCATAAGCATGATACAGATAGAAAGATTGGGATGGCACAGTACCGTCTTTATTTTATACAGCTCAAAAAATATTTCATAAGGTACTCCCTTTTTAGGGGATTTACGCTTTAAGCTGACCTCTCCTGTTTCCATATCAATCCAGGAAAGCCATTTTGTATAGGCTATCGGATAGATAATGGTTACCTTATGTATTTCAAGAAAATAATCGAGTTTTTTTCTAAGCTGCGAAAAATCTCTTGTCTGAATTTCCTTAATCCCTTCATCATGACAAATATCTGCTACAAAGCGCCCCATTTTTATTTCATGAAGAGATGCGTCTGGCTCTGCATAATATTTCAAAATAGCATGAAGAGACCGTTCTTTTAGAGTGCCTATTCCTTCTTGCTTCCCCTTATTTTGCAGTACACTTTGTTTGGCCTGTTCAAATCTTTCCTGATCCATCAGCTGCTCCATTTATTTCTCATACTCATATATCAAATAGTTGCATTCCTGCATCCCCAAAGCTTGATACGTATTTTGTGCCGTATGATTTTCTTTTTCTACATAAAGTCTGATACCAGCTATATGCTCATCCCTATCGCACATATCTTTGATATGTTGATATAACGCTTTAAAAACACCTTGCTTTCTGTACGCTGCATCAACATAGACACTTTGAACCCATAAGAAAAGTCCATTTCTCCAGTCACTCCACTCATAGGTGTACATAATCTGACCAGCCACTTTGCCGTCTATCTCACACACATGATAAATCCCTTTGCTCTCATCCTTTAAAAGTTCTCTAACACCTTTTGTCAGGGTTTCCATATCTAATATTTTATCTTCAGTCTCTTTGGCTAAGTTATAGTTATATGCTGCAATAACCTCTGCGTCATCTATTGTTGCTTTTCTAATCTTCATGTGTCTATCTCCTCCGTTACATTTTTAGGTATTGTCTCCTCTAATATAGTAACATATTTAGCCGCAGACTTATAAAAGGTTTTGAACTTTATCTAAAATAATACCTGCCAATTCTCGTTTACTCATCAGAGGATACTCCTTTACATTTCCTTCTTTATCAATAATCGCTGCGATATTCGTATCTGTTTTAAAACCTGCATTTTTCTCTGCAATATTATTAGCCACTATAAAATCAAGGTTTTTATGGTGTATACTAAAACTTTATTTCCTTTTTGCCTTCCTAAGCTTTGCAGTATATCTGGGTTTCTAGTGAGTTTAAGCTGTATATCTTCCCCTGTTTTTTTAATTTTTGAAGAACTGACTATCTCTGGCCTGTAGTCCGCTACCGCAGCAGCCTTAATCACTGCATATGTCCAGTCAAAGCATTTAAAGACAGCCTCATACATTTGCAGGGCACTGCCTACATCTATTCTCTCCACACCCCAAGGACACTGTAGCGTAGTAGGTCCAGAGATTAGTTTAACAGTTGCACCTCTTTGAGCTGCCTCCTCTGCTATGGCATAGCCCATCTTGCCTGATGAATGATTGGTAATATACCTCATGGGATCTATTGCTTCTATAGTAGGACCTGCTGTCACTAAAATATGCTTACCTTCTAGATCATGACTTTTCTTCAATAAATTTAAAACAACTTCTATAATATCCTCCGGTTTTGCGAGTTTTCCTTTTCCTCTATCTCCACAGGCTAAAAAACCATTATCCGGCTCTATAAAATGATATCCCTTACTTTTTAAGAAAGTGATATTTTCTTGCACAATAATATTCTCATACATCGCTGTATTCATAGCCGGTGCAAAAACGATAGGGCATCTGGCGGCCATAATGGTTGTCGTCAGCATATCATCTGCAATACCGTGGGCCACCTTGCCTATAATATTAGCTGTGGCCGGCGCCACTAAAAACAAATCCGCTTTTTTAGCTAATGCAATATGTTCTACTTCCCAGCTTTTTGTTCTTTTAAAGGTGTCTGTTACCACCTCATTGTTTGAAAGTGCCTCAAATGACAACGGTGTGACAAATTCGCTTGCATTCTGAGTTAGAATAACATGGGTTTCTATTTCCTGCTTTCTGAGACCGCTTACTACATCTAGTGCTTTATAGGCTGCTATGCCTCCTGTCACTCCTATAACTACATTTTTTTTCATCTGTTCCTCCTATTTCATTTCCTTAATGCTTACAACTAAAACAGCAGACTTAAAAGTCTGCAGTGATAGATTACTTTATAGTATTCTCTTTCTTAATACTTCTTATAAATACAGGGGCAATGGTTTTCCCTACTGTTACCGTAATAAGCGCACTGACAATAGCTTCTGGCACACCATTAATACCAACAATTCCCATGATAAATCCAAATAAAACATCATAACTAATACCCTTGACTTCTGCATAACTTTGCCCAAAAAACAAATAAATGCCACTCATCACCAATACCGTATTGGTCAATGAACCGATAAGCCCCGCCCCTACA
>JAQSYC010000223.1 GCA_029256345.1 Clostridia bacterium
CCAGGTTTACTAGTAATCTCTAACTTGCCTTCACACTCCTCGCAAAGCTGATTTAAAAATGGGATACCGAGGCCCACTTTTCTAAGTTTTCTGCTTGTTACAAATGGGTTTTTTATCCCCTTTAATAACTCATCATTCATCCCTTTGCCGTTATCGGTTAATTCAATGGCCAACAAGTTATCGGCTATATTCTCTGTTATAACAATAGTCATATGAGTCGCTTCAGCTCTTATACTATTTTGTGCAATATCTAATACGTGAAGTGCTATCTCCTTCATCCTTCAGACTCCTTTGCGCATAAAAAAGAACTAAGTGCAATCTTAGTCCTTTTTATAATAGATTATTTAGTTAAAATACGTACACCAACAATATTATCTATATTCTTAATATTCTTAATATTATCTTCTGAAACTTTTGTATTCGTATCAATGATTGTATAAGCCCATTCGCCTTTGCTTCTATTCATCATATCTTGAATGTTAATACCTTCATCAGCAATAATAGCTGTGATTTTCCCAATCATAGCAGGTATATTTTTATGAATAATAGCTACTCTATAGTCAGTTCCCCATACCATTGAACATTCCGGGAAGTTAACTGAGTTAACGATATTACCACTTTCAAGATACTCCTTCACCTGCTGTACAGCCATAACTGCGCAGTTTTCTTCAGACTCTGGTGTAGAAGCTCCTAAATGAGGCAATGTAATAATGGCTTCATTGTCCATGACTTCTTCCACCGGAAAGTCTGTTACATATTTAACAATCTGACCTTCTTTGATGGCTTCAATCAAGTCCTGATTGTTCACTAAAGTGTCTCTTGAAAAGTTAAGAATACGTACTCCTGGTTTCATCTTTGCAAAGGTCTCTTTGTTAAACATATGTTTAGTAGCATCTACAAGAGGTACATGTATTGTCAGATAGTCTGATTCACTTAATACCTCTTCTAAAGATGTCGCATGCTTGATATGTCTTGATAAGCCCCAAGCTGCATTAATCGAAATATAAGGATCATACCCTATAACTTCCATGCCCAGGGATTGCGCAGCATTGGCGACCATAACACCAATAGCACCTAAACCAATAATACCTAACTTTTTGCCTAAAATCTCAGGACCTTGAAAATCCCCTTTGCCTTTTTCGACTTCTTTAGCGATATCCGTTTTAAGTGTCTTTGCCCAATTGATTCCCTCCACTACTTTACGAGAAGAAAGAAGGAGTCCTGCTATAACAAGTTCTTTCACGGCGTTGGCATTGGCTCCCGGTGTATTAAAAACGACAATCCCAGCTTTTGCACATTCATCAACTGGAATGTTATTAACCCCTGCTCCTGCTCTTGCAATAGCTTTGACTGTATCTGGCAGCTCTATACCTTGCATCTTTGCACTTCTCACCAAAATAGCATCTGCTTGGTCTAATGCATCGGTAATCTGGTACTGATTCCCAAATAGCGCTAGCCCGCTTTTGGAAATTTTATTTAAGGTTTGTATCTTATACACGTTTGTTTCCCTCCTAGTTTTCTGCCTCAAATTTTTTCATAAACTCTACAAGTGCTTCAATACCTTCTTTAGGCATAGCGTTGTAAATACTTGCTCTCATACCACCCACACTTCTATGGCCTTTTAGATTAACAAAACCAGCAGCAGTGGCCGCTTTTACAAACTTTGTATCTAACTCACTGTCTCCTGTTACAAAGGTTACATTCATCAGTGATCGATCTTCTTTTGCAGCAGTTCCTTTGAAAAGTTTAGAGTTATCTAGGAAGTCATACAAAACCGCGGCCTTCTCACGATTCATTTTTTCTAAGCCCTCAATGCCGCCTTTTGATTCAATCCATTCAAACACAAGTTTGAGCATATAAATCCCATATGTAGGCGGTGTATTATACATGGATTCATTTTCTGCAAGAACTTTATAATCTAACATAGTTGGCACATTTTCTTTAGCATAACCTAATAAGTCATTTCTAATAATCACCAGTGTAACCCCTGCTGGTCCAAGGTTTTTCTGCGCGCCGGCAAACAAAATGCCAAATTGACTGACGTCTAATTTTTCGGATAAAATACAAGAAGATACATCGGCTACCAATGGTACGTCCCCTGTGTCTGGGAATGTGGTAAATTTTGTGCCATAAATAGTATTGTTAGCACATATATAGAAGTAGTCTGCATCTGGCGTGAATTGTGCTTTGTCAAAACTTGGTATATGAGAATAATTATCTGATTTAGAGGATGCAACAATATTAACTTCTCCAAATTTTTTGGCTTCTTTAAGCGCCTTTGAAGCAAACATGCCTGATTCAATATAATCTGCTTTATTGGAATTTCTAAATAAATTAAGAGGTACCATAGCAAACTGAAGAGACGCGCCTCCTTGCAAAAATAATACAGAATAGTTATCTGGTATACCCATGATTTTTCTTAATTTTGCTTCAGCATCTCCAATAATTGCTTCATAATCTTTGGAACGATGACTCATTTCCATGACACTCATACCACTGTTTTCATAACCTACAAGTTCTTTTTGTGCTTTTTCCAAAACTTCAAGCGGCAAAACAGCTGGTCCTGCGGAAAAATTGTATACTCGCATTTTATACCCTCCTACAAATGGAAATCTCATATTTTTAAAATTCTAAAGAACAGTCTTTAATGATAAAATTATAGATAAATTTTCGATATTAGTCAATCTTTTAATCTATTTGATAAAAATATAAAAAAGTTTGTTGATTAGGACAGCGTGGCTACCATAACAGCTTTAATCGTGTGCATTCTATTTTCTGCCTCATCGAATACCACTGAATACTTGCTTTCAAAAACTTCTTCTGTCACCTCATTGCCTTTTACAGCAGGCAGGCAGTGCATAAAAATCATTTGGGGATTATTGACTTTATCGATAAGTTCTGTATTCACTTGATAAGGACGCAACATGTCAACGCGTTCTTTTGCTTTATCTTCTTCACCCATTGAGCACCAAACATCTGTATAAACTACATCTGCACCCAATACCTCGTCAACCTTCTCTGTGATAACCACTTTACTTCCTGTTTCTTTCGCATAGGCTTCACATACACTTACATGGTTTTCATCAGGCCAAAGCGTTTGAGGGGCAATAATATAAATATCGATGCCCATCTTACTGCAGCCGATAAGCAGGCTGTTGGCCATATTATTTCTTCCGTCTCCAATATAAACAAACTTTTTGCCCTCTAATGATCCAAGATATTCTTTCATGGTCAATAAATCTGCCAAGATTTGTGTAGGATGGTACAAATCTGTAAGTCCATTATAAACAGGTACCCCGCTGTACTTAGCTAAATCCTCCACAACTTTTTGAGAAAATCCTCTAAACTCAATACCATCGAATAACCGGCCCAGTACTCTTGCGGTGTCTTCTACACTCTCTTTATGACCCAACTGGATATCATCTTTCCCTAAATATTCTGGATGTGCCCCTTCATCTACACAAGCTACTGTAAATGCACAGCGGGTTCTTGTAGAGGGTTTTTCAAATATAAGGGCTATATTTTTGCCTTCCAAAAGATTGCCTTTTATACCCATCATTTTTTTAGATTTTAGTTCACTTGCTAAATCAAGCAAATAGGTTATCTGCTGCTTTGAAAAATCATGTAATGTTAATAGTGACTTGCCCTTTAATCCAAACATCTTATCTCCTCCTGTATAATTATTAATAAATTGCATTTTTATTAATAATTATACACTATAATATGATTTTTT
>JAQSYC010000224.1 GCA_029256345.1 Clostridia bacterium
AATGGTTGAATTTATGGTTAAAAATACACATATTATACGATGAGAATAGCTATGTATATAATTTAATATAAAAAATATAATGATGATATGAAAACAAATCCATTATATTTGTAAAAAATGATATTGTCAATAACATATAGATGGTGAAAGTGGGTTTGTAAAATAATGAGGAGGATAAAAATTAAAAAATATGTGGAGCAGTCTGTTGAAACCTTCGAGCAGTTGAGTAGGTCCATAAATGGCATCGCAGAGGGAACAAACCATCAGGCTGAAGATGCACGGGAAAGCTCTGTGGTTATGACAAACTTATCTGATAGTATGCAGGATGTCATGCATAAGACAAATACCATCTTTGAAAATATAGAGTTAAGTGGGTTAACAAAAAGTATTGAGGACATTATGAAATTAGTAGATGGTATAAGTGGGCAAACAAACCTGCTTGCCCTTAATGCAAGTATTGAGGCTAAGACAAAAGATACGGTTAACTTAGTTGAAAAATCAAGTGAAGCCTTTGCGAGTCAGGAAGAAGCCGTTAAACAAGTGTATGAAATATTTTATAGTCTTATTGATATTTTAAAGTATATGGATTTAGACCTTGAACAAGTTAATGATAAAGTGAAAAGTATGCGTACTTTAAAAGAAGAAATGGTTAATAAAATTGATAATATTGCTATTGTTACTCAGGAATCAGCGGCTTCTACACAAGAAGTCAGTGCATTAAGTGAAGAGCAGAAAACAGTTATTGGGAATTTGTATGAGAAAATTTGAATGCTACAATTCAGACTTTCCGTGTTGATTAATTTGATATAAAAATTTACAACTGAAAAGTTGGCATTTTGGTTCTTAGATAGAACACATAGTCGCTTGGCTTTGGATTTGTTGATTATAACTACAAATACCTATTTGAGTGGTTAAAAATATACATATTATATGATTGAAATAGCTATGTAAATCACTAAAAAGATAAAATATAATAATCTTATAAAAACAAATCCATTATATTTGTAAAAAATGACATTGTCAATAACATGTAAATGGTAAAAATGGATTTGTAAAATAATGAGGAGGGTAAAAATGAAAAAAATATTTGGAGCAGTATTAGCAGGAGTAATGCTTACTAGTATGACTGCATGTGCAGGAGGAAAAGAGGCAGCACCAACACCAACACCACCAGCAGCAGACACAACTAAAGAAGCATCGGCAGCAAACGCAAAGCAGGACGTAACGATTTCTTATATGGCAGGTCAAGACTGGGTTTATGATGCGGAGATGAAACTGGGAGAAAAGTTTACAGAGGAGACAGGCATTAAAATTGATTATCAAATTATTCCTTCTGATCAATACACTAATCTTTTATTAACGAAACTTAATGCTGGAGAATGTGCAGATTTATTTGGAGCTCAAAGCGGCAGTACTGATATACAAACTCAGATTAACGTAGAAAAAACAGCTTTGGATCTTTCGGGTGAAGCGTGGGCAAGTACAGTGGATCCGTTAGTAGCTAAAGAATTATCTGTAAATGGTAAACTTTATGGGCAACCTACAGCAGACACTTCAAGTGTATGGGGCATTGCCTATAACAAAAAAATATTTACAGACCTGAGTCTTGAGATTCCAACAAATTATGATGAATTTAAAGCGATTTGTGAAAAGATTAAAGCTGAAGGGATTACGCCTATTTATGAATGTGTATCAGATGGATGGCACCACGTACTGTGGTATCCAGAAATAGGTCCAGTCTATGAAAAAGCGGCTCCAGGGCTTGCTGAAAAGCTTAATATGAATACAGCGAAATTTGCTGAGGATGCAACCATGAACAAAGTACTTAGTCAAATCAAAGAAATGGCTGAGCTTGGTTACTGGGGTGATAACTATATGTCTAACACCTATGCAGATGCGCCTAAGAATATAGCAAGTGGCAAATATGCTATGTTTGTAGCTAATCAAGGTTTTGGCGCAGAAGTTAATGCAGCAGACCCTAATTTTAGTGCAGATGATATAGGTTATTTTGTTATACCGCTTGCAGATAATCAAACTTTAAATGTGAATCCTTGCGGACCTTCAAGATTTGTTTATTCAGGTTCTAAAAATGCAGAAGCTGCAAAAAAATATCTTGAATTTTTGGCAAGACCAGAAAACCTTCAGTATATGATAGATAATGTGCCAAAATACAATACGCTTCCTTTCCAAGGTGTACAAGATAAATATACTGAAACGATTAAAGAATTTTATAACAGATATCAAGAACAAGGTGCAGTATATCAAGTAGCTATTAAATATCTTAATCCACAGTGGATGGATATAGGAAAAGATTTAACTGCTATGTTAGTTGGGGATATGACACCTGAAACAATTCTTAAAAATATTGATAAGAAAAGAGCAGAACAGGCAGTAGCGGCAAAAGACGCAGCCTGGAATTAAATTCTAACATAGACAGATGATTTTAATTACAGCCTAATAGCCTAAGCTGCGAGGCTGTAATTATATGATATCAATATATCACAGAAAGCAGGTTATTATATGCAAAAAAATAAGGTCTATCCCACTTATTTCATCTTTGGAGCACTCGTTCTTTACTTGATGCTTTTTGTTATTCCGTCACTTATGGGGATAGGGTATTCTTTTACAGATTGGTCATCCTATTCAGATGAAGTAAATTTTGTAGGTTTGAAAAATTTTAAAATAATTTTTTCGTCTGATGAAAATTATCTTAAATACATGGGTAATACGATTTGGTTTACAGTTTTTACTACTATTTTGAAAAATTTATTAGGACTTATATTTGCACTTCTTCTCACTAAACGTATTAAAGCACTTAATTTTCATCGCGGTGTTATGTTTATGCCGTCAGTCCTTTCTACACTTATTGTGGGTATGATTTTTAAATCTATTTTAAATCCAGAAATAGGACTTCTTAACACAAGTTTACGTAACATGGGATTAGGATTTTTGGCAAAAGCTTGGCTAGCAGATCCTAAGATTGCTTTTAACTCTGTTATGGCAGTAGATATTTGGAAGGGTACTGGGTATATCATGACCATCTTAATTGCAGGGATTATGTCTATTTCAACAACTTATTACGAAGCAGGAGACATAGATGGCGCTAATGGATGGCAAAAGTTTAGATATATTACTTTCCCACTGCTGTTACCAACCCTTACAACAACTACTGTACTTAATGTCATTTATGGGCTAAAAGTATTTGATATGGTTTATGCCCTTACTAATGGTGGACCAGGCTATGCGACAGAAGTTTTATATACAGGAGTTTTCAAGGAATTTGGATTAGGAAAGTATGCTGTAGGAACCACACTTTCAACGGTAATGTTTGTTTTTATGGCTACTGTAGGATATTTTATGATTAAGTTTATGACAAAAGATGAGGTGATTGAATAATGAAAAGTAAAAAGATATTTCATGAAATTTTAACGAATCTATTTGCTTGGATGTTCTCTCTCCTTTTACTTGTTCCACTCATCCTTATTTTATTCAATGCTTTAAAGACAAGTCTTTTGGCATCAGATATGTCGCTGGCACTTCCACAGGGGCCTATCCAATGGGAAAACTTTGCTGTTGTTATTGAAAAAGGAAAACTGATACAGTCTTTCTTTAATAGCGCCATCTATTCTATAGGAAGCATTATTTTATGTACAGGACTTTCCGCTATGTGTGCCTATGTGCTTTCTAGAAATAGAAATAGGCTTAATAAACTAGTCTATATTTTCATAGTATTAGGAATAGCGATGCCTATTAACTTTGTAACACTTATAAAGGTTATGCAGGCTATGCATCTTATGAATTCTAGAATCGGGATGATTTTACTTTATGGAGCTATGCAGATTCCTTTTACTATTTTCCTTATTTATGGATTTATAGGAAAGATACCAGCAGATTTAGATGAGGCAGGCATTATTGATGGCTGTACGCCGCTGCAACTCTTTTTTAAGATTATTTTACCTCTTTTAAAACCTGTTTTAGTAACAGCTATAGTACTTACTTTTCTTAATACTTGGAACGAGTTTGTATTACCGCTCTATTTCTTAAATAGTTCAGCCAAATGGCCTATGACTTTAGCCGTATACAATTTCTTTGGTATGTATTTTAAAGATTGGAATCTAGTATGTGCAGATATTGTTCTTACAAGTGTACCAGTTATTGTAGTTTATCTTTTAGGGCAAAAACATATCGTTTCAGGTATGACATCAGGAGCAGTAAAGGGTTGATATTAAAAAAATAATAAAAACATTAGTGTTTAGTTTATAGATAAAATTTCCATTGACTTATGCTATTATTAGTAGCTGTACCTGTTTTTCATCTACTTACCAGTTATAACCATCTAAAA
>JAQSYC010000225.1 GCA_029256345.1 Clostridia bacterium
TTTTCGGCAGTTACTTTGCATAGTTCTATCAATTCCTTTTTGTCCGCAAAAGCACAGGGGATATAAATAAGACCTGTTGAGAGACCTATAGCACCTGCATCCAACTCTCTTCTTAAAATCTTTTTCATGGCATCTAGTTCTTCGTCTGTTGCCACCCTGTTTTCAAGCCCCATTGCTTCCATACGGATATTCCCATGGGGTGCCAAATAAGTTGCATTTACGCCAAGTCCTGCCGCTTTAAGCGCTTGTATATAACCGGCTGTGTCCTTATAGTGCCAATTAATACTGTCACTGTCTCCGTCTAGCCCTGCTATATTTTTTCTCCAGTCATTGATATACTCCGTCGGCAGAGGGGCCATAGCAATACCGTCCTGCCCAAGTACTTCTGTTGTAATCCCTTGAAAAATCTTGGGTTTAACGAGTGAACCGGTAAGCAGTGCCAAATCTGAATGGCTATGGGTATCTATAAAGCCAGGGGCGATAACATGTCCTTTTGCATCTATGGCTAAATCATATGTCTCTTCCACTGCCACGCCTACATGGGTAATCTTTTTATTGTCGATTAAAAGCTCTCCATAAAAACCTTCCTGCCCTGTTCCATCTACTATAAAACCATTATACACTTTAACTTTCATGGCCTTCTCCACCTCTCTTCTGTCCACTTTTAAACCAATGCCTGTAATGCCTCCATAATGAGAATATAGCCTTTGCAGGCACCTAAAAGTTCGCTTACTTCTACATATTCATCTACCGTATGAGCCAAATCTTCTCTTGAAGGTCCAAAACCTATGGTTTTGATGCCCGCTTCTCCTGCATAATGGCTGCCATTGGTACAAAAAGAATATTGGGTAATCACAGCGTCTTTTTTTATTTTTTGTGCGGCCTCAAAAGCGGCCTCAACAAATTCTTCTTTTTCTTTAAATAACCATGCTGGGAAAAATCTTTCTCCCTCTATGGTACTACCTGTATGGCACTTCTCTTCTCCTGAAGCATACTGAACCGTCGCTTTAAAGCTTGGATCTTCATCTGACATCTTAGCAATAACCTTTTCTATAGGTTTTAGGACTTCTTCTTTATTTTCTTCCACTAAAAGTCTTCTGTCATATGTCACTCTGCACTGACTTGGAACAACTGAAGCCCCTGGGTAAGGCACAGAAATAATATCTGTCAGCTCCAAAATACCTTTCCCCAGTACTGGGTGGGTATTGGTAGGGAGCTGATTGATTTGAGTAATTAATTGGGTCATTTTATAAACGGCATTGATGCCTTTATGAGGATTGGCCGAATGAGCTGGTTTTCCTTGCGTCTCTACAACTATTTCTGCTCTTCCTCTTTGTCCGCACTTAATATTAAGCTCTGAAGCTTCCCCTATAATGACATAATCTGGCTGCACCCTTTGACTGATGCTTCTGGCTGCCACCCCTTCGAAACACTCTTCATGAACAACACCAGCCACATAGATTTCTCCTGCAAAATCATGGTCAAGCTCTTTTGCAAAATAACTTGAAGCCACAATCATAGCTGAAAGTGCACCTTTCATATCTGTTGTGCCTCTGCCATAAATTTTATTGTCGTGTAGTATCCCACCAAAAGGATCGAACTGCCACTTTGTTTCATCAGTAACCACGACCGTATCAATATGGGCATCCAGTAGTATTTTGGGTCCTTTATGTTTGCCTGTAATCTTGCCTATAATACTGCCATACTCATCTACTATGACTTCATCAAAACCATATGCTGATAAAATTTCTTTTAATCGATCTACTAATTGCCCTTCCTGTCCTGAGTAGCTAGGAATGCTTATCACCTCTTGACACACTTTAATAACTTCTTGTACGCGTTCTTCTGTCATCTCGTCACCTTCCTCTATCTCTGATTGGTCTTTTCCCATACTTTTGCTGCCACTTGCCGTGCCTCTTTGTAAATGGTTGATGTATCTCGTTTCACTTTTCCCTGTGCCACTCTTTCTTCTCCTTTGCACCATACATAATCCGGCTTAAAGTTTTCTAACATACCATAAAAGAAATGACCTAATACATTGTTGCTATCCATTGGGGTGGGAGGGTTGTAGGGTAAGGCTATAAAATCTGCCTCATACCCTTTTTGAAGCCGTCCAAGCTTGCAGCCCAGCAGTGTACTGGCATACTCATAATTGTGACCTATAATACTAGCTATATCTGCTAGGCCAAAGGCCTGCGCGTCCTGATATTTGAGGTGCATTGTGTATAAAAGATTTTGTATATCTCTTGCAAAATGTGAACCTAAGCCATCACTGCCGATAAGACACTTGATGCCTCGGTTCATCAATCCTTTGACATCTGGAAGGCCTACCCCATTGTTCATATTGGATGTGGGGTTAACTGCTATATAAATAGATTTTTCTTTTAATAAATCCTTATCTTTTTCTGTTAAATAAATACAATGAGAAAGAATAGCGTTTTTATTAATGAGTCCAAAATGATCTAATCTTTCTACTACCGTCTGCCCCGATACTTTTTGAGTATACTCCCCATCATCCTTGCTTTCTCCGACATGGATATGTATGGGCATATCTCCTATTTGCTCTTTGATTGTCTCCAGAGAACGGTTGCTGAGTGTCATATTGGCATGCATTCCAAACACTCCCGCTGCTGTAGAAGTTTTAGAACCCTTTGCGAACGCCATATTTTCTTCTATACAGGTCTGCAAATCAAAACGATCGCTGGTTTCAAAACAAAAAACACCTCTTAGGCCTATTTCATCACAAACACTCTTTTTTAACGTAGCCAGACTGCCTTTAATATATTGGCCGCTGGCATGGTGATCTACAACTGTCGTAACACCATTTTCAAGGCATTCCAGTGCACTGAGCAGCCCACTGTAGTAAACAGCTTCCTGATCCAGCACCCTGTCAAGTTTCCACCACATCTGCTCCAAAAACTCTGTAAAGTTTTTGGCATTGCAAGGCGTATTCCACCCTCTGGCAAAAGTCGAATAAATATGACTATGACCATTGACAAGGCCTGGCGTCATCACATAACCTTTGGCATCAAATACCTCATCCGCTCCTGCAAAATCTTTCATAGGACCTACTTCCAGAATTTGAGTATCAAATAAGATATAATAGTCTTGTCTAAAGTCCACATAATCAAATAAATCTGCATGAATAATAGCCTTTATCATAATGAAAGTCTCCTTTCTTGGTACTGTCCCTTCCCGCCTACAAGCTGTCCATCTTCAACAACCGTATGACCTCTTAAGAGCACCTTCTCTATCCTGCCTTTCATGGGTACCTGGTGATAAATAGACCCTTCTTCTTCATGGGTATACCTGACTGTCTCATCAAAGATCACAATATCTGCGTCTGCACCTGGCATAAGTGTCCCTTTTTGAGGATAAAGTCCATGGGCCTTTGCGGGTTTCTCTGTAAATTTAGGAATAATCTCCATACCATAACGTTCATACATCACTGTAAAAGCGTGCTGCACACCGCCAACCCCCATAGGAATCTCCGCTGTAAAAGCTTTGTTTTTAAGTTCTGCATTAAAAGGACAATGGTCTGTTGCTATAATATCTATGGACTGCCACTCTTCTTCCAGCAGTTCTTTTTCTGCTATCTGCCTGAGGGGCGGTGTCATCGTAAACAAATACCCCTTCTCCTTTTCATAAACCGAGGCATCCCATAAAAAATAATGTGGGCAGCTCTCTAATATAACCGTCTG
>JAQSYC010000226.1 GCA_029256345.1 Clostridia bacterium
ATCCTTCCGTTGTATATAGGCAATCAAATGACAGAAGCCTATTATAATAAAGGGTTGTGGTACAGTATTTTTGGACTTGTAGGGGTAGGGACAGTTGTTCATAGTATGATTGATTTTAGTATTGCCCTTGGGGTATGGAAGGTAGTGGAGAAGTATACCTTTATCAAACCAAATGTAAAAAATAAGGCAGTTTAATAAGGATTAAAAAATAAGACGGTGTAATAAAAAACAAACAATATAAAAATATAAAAGAGATGTTTTCTTCATAGAGCATCTCTTTTATTGCATGCAAATATATTTAAGATCCTTAATCATGCACAGAGGTGTTTGTTTGAAGAAAAAGGTTTAGTAAAAGCTAAAACAAATTAAAATTATAAGGGGAAAAATTTCAAAAAAACAACATTTATTAAAAGTGGTAATATAATGAATAACATTTTTGCACATCATATGTAAAACAAATCAAATTATAAAGATAAAAAAACATGATAAATTATATAAAAAAACGTTTTTGTTACTATAAAAATTGTTGACTTATTCTAAAAATGAGATATAATATGAAATATAAAAGGTTTAATAAAATATATAATATTTCATTAAACACTAAATGATATATCAGCAAAATCATTTTCAAAAACTTTGCATAATATTATAGTAATTACTAAAATGAATACGGAGAGGAGAATGGAATGAAAAAAGCAACAGTAGTCATTGATAAGACCTTTAAAATAGGAGAAATCGATAATAGGATTTACGGTTCTTTTATAGAGCATTTAGGAAGAGCCGTCTATACTGGCATTTATG
This sequence comes from Clostridia bacterium, assembly GCA_029256345.1. Taxonomy (GTDB): domain Bacteria; phylum Bacillota; class Clostridia; order Lachnospirales; family Cellulosilyticaceae; genus FMMP01. The sequence goes on from JAQSYC010000226.1 coordinate 802, forward strand.
AACCGACTCATCCATTGGCGGACGAAGAAGGATTTAGAAAAGATGTCATAGGGCTGGTGGCAGCGCTGAAGGTACCCATCATACGGTATCCAGGAGGGAATTTTGTATCAGGTTATAACTGGGAGGATGGTGTTGGACCCAGAGCCCTAAGACCTCAGAAGCTGGACCTTGCTTGGAGGACTCTTGAGAGTAATGAAATAGGTACAAATGAGTTTGTCAGCTGGGCGCAAAAAGTGAATGCCGAGGTGATGATGGCTGTTAACCTAGGAACAAGAGGGATCACAGAAGCTTGCAATCTTCTCGAATATTGCAATCATCCCGGGGGTACATATTAGGGGGTACATATTATAGTGATTTACGCATTAAGCATGGTTATAAGGACGCTCATCGCATCAAAACATGGTGCCTTGGTAATGAAATGGATGGACCTTGGCAAATAGGTCACAAAACGCCTAAGGAATACGGCAGATTGGCGCTAGAAACAGGAAAGGCCATGAAACTGATTGATCCCACAATTGAACTGGTCTCCTGTGGAAGTTCCAATGCAGCTATGCCGACTTTTCCAGAATGGGAAGCCAAAACTTTAGAACATACCTATGATGTAGCTGATTTTATATCCCTTCATCAGTACTATGGCAACAGAAATAATGATACTGCAAACTTTTTAGCCTTATCATTAGATATGGATGATTTCATCAAAACAGTTATTTCAACCTGTGACTATATTAAAGCCAAAAAACGCAGCAAAAAGACAATTAATCTTAGTTTTGATGAATGGAATGTATGGTTTCATTCCAATGCAGAGGATGACAATGTCATGAAAAATAATCCATGGCAAAAAGCACCTGCTTTACTTGAAGATCTCTATACTTTTGAAGATGCGCTTTTAGTAGGCTGCATGCTGATCACCTTTATAAAACATGCTGACAGGGTCAAAATGGCCTGCTTGGCACAGCTGGTAAATGTCATTGCACCTATTATGACAGAGCCTAATGGAAGAACTTGGAAGCAAACAATATTTTATCCTTATCTGCACGCCTCTCTTTATGGCAGGGGCACGGCACTTAAAGTCATTGTTTCATCACCAGAATATGATACAAAAGATTTTTGCAACGTACCTTATCTTGAGACAACAGCGGTTTACAATGAAGAACATGGGGAAGTGACTATTTTTGCGGTCAACAGAGATTTAGAAGAAGAACTAGCAGTAACATATGATTTAAGAAGTTTTGAGAAGTGTGAAATAATCGAGCATTTAGTGCTGGCGTGTAACGACCTTAAGGCTTATAATACAGCAGGCAATTTGGCGGTAGTTCCCCATCATACAGACAAGTCCAAGGTGGAGAACGGCAGATTACAGGCTGTGCTAGTTAAGACTTCATGGCATGTTATACGCATCAGAATTAAATAAAAACTAGGGAGGTTTTATAATATGAAAAAAGTGGTAGCAAAACTTGCAAGTCTTTTATTGGCTGGAACGATGTTGGCAGGTTGTTCGGGGGGAGGGGCACCGGCAGCGGATACGGCAAAGAACGCGGCAGAAACAAAGTCTGAAACAGATAAAGCGGCAGTATCAGCGGATGGCGCACCAATTGAACTATGGACATTTCAGGAGATACATACAGGTTTTTATGAAAAAATGGCAACGATATGGAATGAACAAAATCCAGATAGGAAAATCAAGATTAATTTTACAGTATTACCTTATGATGACTTACACAGCAAATTACTCATTGCACTTCAATCAGGGGTAGGGGCACCGGACATAGCAGATATAGAGATTGGTAAATTTGCCAATTACCTAAAAGGAGATCCACAGCTGCTTCCTTTAAATGATGTATTAGATCCAGAGGTTAAATCCCGTGTAGAAATTTATGGCAAGGATGGTCAGTACTATGGGGTTTGTTTTCACATTGGAGCATCTGTCACTTACTACAATAAAGAAATATTAGATCAGGCAGGAGTTGACCCTGCAAGCATCGTGACTTGGGACGATTTTAGAGCAGCGGGTAAAGTTGTTTTAGAAAAAACAGGTGTGCCTATGACTACAGCTGAGACAGCTGATCCATGGTCATTTTGGCCAATGCTTGCTTCGCAGGGTGGGGACCTACTTAAACCAGATGGTTCTCCGGATGTTGATTCACCAGCCTTTATTAAAGCCATCACATTTGTCCAAGATATGATTAAAGAAGGTTCAATAGTTACAGCACCAGGTGGTTTCCATCATGCAGAAGAATATTATGGTTTTATGAACAACGGGGGAGCAGCTTCCATAAGTATGCCACTTTGGTACATGGGTCGTTTCACAGATTATATGCCTGACTTAAATCAAAAGATGATTATTGCACCCAATCCAGTATGGGAAAAAGGGCAGCCACGCTCAATAGGGCTAGGGGGAACTGGAACAGCTGTAACGAATCAAGCAAAAGATCCGCAATTGGCAAAGGATTTTCTAGCTTTTGCAAAAATATCTAAAGAAGGCAATATAGAAATCTGGAAAACATTAGGTTTTGATCCTATTCGCACAGAGGTATGGGATATGCCAGAAATTAAAGAACCTAATAAGTTTACAGATTACTTCCTAAATAGTCCATTTGATGTACTGACTCAGATCAAAGATGAGATTCCAGCTATTAATAATGGTGAAAATCTGCCTAAGGTTATGGATGCACTCAAGACAACAACACTCTTTAGAGCCTTCGAAGATCTGGAAGACCCTGCTGCATTAGTAGCTGAAGAACAAAGTAAACTCAACTAATTAGTATCTAATAAAGCTATGATATAGCACCGCGAAGAGGCAATGATGTCAAAGCGGTGCTATATGATAAGAGAGCAGGCAGGAGTGAGATGATGAATAATCCGAATAAAAAATCAGCAGAAGCTCACCGTGGGCTTCAATCCTTTTTATATTCACCCAAAATAGCACCGTATGTTTTTATATCTCCATTTGTACTGGTATTTATAGTATTTTTTATTTACCCTGTTATTTCAACAGGGATTATGAGTTTTCAGACTGTTTTACCAGGTAAGACAGAATTTATAGGGGTCGAAAATTATACTAATCTTTTTAATCCAACCTTTTTAAAGGCGGTCCAAAACAGTGTGGTTTATACAATATTAACCCTTGTCCTGCTTATTCCAGGACCTATGATTTTGGCATGTTTTTTAAATAGCAAAAACATGATAGGTAAGAACTTTTTTAGATCCACCTTATTTATCCCGGCACTTACATCTGCTGTTGTAGCAACGACTATTTTCAGACTGATCTTTGGAGAATTATCAGGGTCATTGATGAATCAAATCATTGGATTGTTTGGGTTTAAACCCATCAAATGGCTGAGGATTCAAGAAACATCTTTTGCGGCGTTAGTTTTTTTAGCTTGTTGGCGCTGGACGGGAGTTAATATTTTGTATTTCTTATCAGGACTTCAAAATATTCCAGAAGAAGTTAATGAGTCAGCCTCTTTAGATGGTGCGACTGTATGGCAAAGATTTTTCTACATAACGATGCCAATGCTTAGACCAATTACAATCTACGTCTTAACAATCAGTATTTATGGTGGCATGTCGATGTTTACAGAAAGTTATATGCTGTGGGGAAGTAATAAATCACCGAAAGATATGGGACTTACAATCATTGGGTATTTGTACAGACAAGGATGGGAACAGAACAATATAGGCTTTGGCTGTGCCATTGGAATTGTCCTGCTTTTGTTTGCATTACTTCTCAATTTTGCACAGCTCAATCTATTTGGTTTGTTTAGGAAGGAGGAGTAGAGGATGAGTAAAAAGCAAAAAGAAATGACCAATAAACCCAAAATAACAGTATCTACAATAGGATTGCTTATTTTTTTCATAGTCCTTGCCATTATCGTGCTCTTTCCTATATTTTGTATTACTTTAGCAGCTTTTAGACCCTCTAAGGATTTAATGAGATTTGGTCTGAATGTTGAGATTGATCTGGCAGTTATGTCTTTTAATAACTTTATTTTTCTCTTCACAGGAGAAAATAGCTATTTTATGTGGTTTAGAAACAGTTTGTTTATTACGGCTGTTCAAGCAGCCTTAACCCTTATTGTAAGTGCTGTGGTGGGATATGGTTTTGCAATGTATGATTTCAAATATAAAAATCAAATTTTTATGTGTGTTATCCTGATTATGATGATTCCGATGGAAATCATTATGCTGCCGCTTTATCAGCAGATAGTTGGTATGAAACTCATCGATACTATATGGGGGATTATTCTTCCATTTATTGCTTCGCCGGCACCTATCTTTTTCTTCAGGCAATATCTCAGCGGTATTCCCAAGGAACTGATGGAGGCGGGAAGAATTGATGGGTGTTCAGAATATGGGATCTTTGGCAGAATCATATTGCCGCTCATGGCCCCTTCTTTTGCTGCAATGGGGATATTTGTGGGCATGAACAGCTGGAATGGTTTCTTGTGGCCATTGATTGTATTAAGGAGTCAGGAAAAATTCACACTGCCAATAGGGCTTGCAACGCTTATTACTCCTTATGGTAACAATTATGACGTACTTATAGCGGGCTCGGTTATAGCCATTCTTCCCATATTAGTTGTCTTTTTGTTTTTCCAGCAATACTTTATTGAGGGGATGACAGCTGGGGGAGTAAAAGGTTGATGCCACCCATTAAAAGTATAGAAAAAATAAGGTATCTTATAAGGCAACGCCTTATAAGATACCTGTTATTAAATATAAAAGTAACGAATGAAAAATAACTTTAAGTTGGCGAATAATTCAAGTTTATAGACTGTTTCTCTTGAACGTAAACTAAATAAAATCAAAATAAGCCTTAGGAAAGATGGAGAAGACACAATGAATCTAACAAATCAATTAAACTTTTTACAACAGCAAGAGACTTATAGCCTTAAGATAGAGGCCAATAAAAAAGGAGTAGAAATCAGCCCTACTTTTATAGGGGTGTTTTTTGAGGATATTAACTATGGTGCAGACGGGGGGCTGTATGCAGAGCTTATTCAAAACAGGTCTTTTGAATTTGGCAGCTTCAAAGATAGTTTTTCAAAATATGATGATTATTTGTATGGTTGGGAGGTTGTATGCAAAGGGGAAGGAATTATTAAGGTTAATAGACAAGATAAAGAACCTATTCATAAAAACAACCCCCACTATTTGGAGGTAGTGATAGAAAAGGCAGGACAAGGTGTAGGCCTCAGCAATTTAGGGTTTGGCGGCATCTCTGTCTGCCAAGATGAGCAGTATAACTTTTCTATATATCTGAACAATAAAAACTATAAAGGCAAACTGCATATTTTATTAGAAGGTCAAAATGGAGAAGTTTATGCCAACCATGAAATAGAGGGCTTATCTATAACGGATACGTGGGGGAAATATGAAGCAGTATTACTAAGTCAAGGAACAGAT
>JAQSYC010000011.1 GCA_029256345.1 Clostridia bacterium
TATCACGTTTTAAGTTCAAGGTATACGAACTCCCTAAATATTTATCTGATACTAAAACTAAAAGAGACCTTGGGCCTCTTTATTATTCATCTATATTAGTTTCCTTATGATTCATCAATGAGCTTATAGAACTACCGTTCATATAATCTTTATGCTCTAATTGACTGTCATAGACTTTTTTTATTTTTTTATTGCTTGTATTCACATTGATTTTAGGAATGACCTTAACATAATAATAATTTTCCTCATCTTCAAAGTTGACTATTTCTGCTCTTTGATAATCTAAAACTTTAGAGAAAAACTGCACAATAATCGCTATAATTGCGGCTAAAACTGTGGTAAGCAGTATCACCGGTATAAGTATATTGATGTCCAGGAACAATATAGCCATTATAAATCCTGCTAAGTTCATGACACTTCCAACTGCAATAGCTAAATAAGCAGCATAATCTATCGATTGTTTTCTTATTATGTATACAATTGAGAAGACAATAAAAAATACTACCATGACACTAAGCATGGTTTTATCGCTCACAATATTTTTGATTCCACTGTTAGAAAGACTGGTAAATGCTTCTAAAATTTCATCTTTTCCAAGAGAACTTGATTCCACTACCAACGCAAACTGTGGCATGACAAACCATATAAATACCCCAATTATAATAGCTATAATACAAACATACCCTCCAAAAAGTCCAGCAAGGATAGGCAGAACTGCTTCTATTCCCATATTAAAACATACAATTGTTGCTACAATAAGCAAACTTTCTTTTGGGAAAAGTCGCATAAAAAGCAAATACAGTATCCATAAAAAAATAAATCCTCCTATCCCCAATATAGGATTAACCATTGCAACATAAATAGGCATTAATAAAACAAAGCCTAAAATCAGCCACTTTTCCGGCAAAAACGTGCCTACTAATGACAAAAATAAGACGATACCCATCTTGTTAAAGACCCCTATATATCCAACAGAAGAACTTATCATTCTTATAACACTGAATATAATAATAAACTTTAATAACGGAATAAGCATATATTCATACTTTTTATAACTTTTTATAAGATTTTGTCTTATAATGAGAAGTGTTTCATTCGGTCTCATATTCTGCCCTCTCTTCATTTGCTTTTTGCTGTTCATAAGCATCTAACTGTTTAAGCAATTTATTGTAACCTTTTAATCTCTTTTGCGATAATGCATATCTTTTTCCATATATGATGGCAGACAGCATTGTATACCCGATAACAACTAAAATCCAAGGGAGCAAATAAGGGTTAATATACACTTCTATAAAATGCATCAACGAAGTAGGGAAAATTAGATTTTGATTGATAGTTCCTATAATATTTACCATAGCCACTACAATAACCGCTAAGGTTACACTGAATCTTGTTCTAAAATTATTAATATAAACGTAATCTTCCAAATAATAGCTATTACGCCGCTCATCCTCTTTGATATACCTTTTCTCATATACAGCTAGCTTTGTCATAAGTATGATTTTATCTTGATCAACCAAAAGACCACATCCTTTACTTATCATCTAATCCTGTTTCCGTATATTTACCTGCAGCATTCCAAAAAATCCACTCCTGTAATCCTGCATCATAAGTCCCTTTTATTTGATCTTGAATTTGCTTTTGGCCATATGGCTGGTAGGGTTTCAAATTTGACATCGTAAAATCTTGAAGCCACGGCCTTATAATGGCTCTTCTCTGTTGCCTTGGAATTTTTTTTATTTCATCTTGTGCAAACTCCATTGACCTTAATATTATACCATAAGCGTCAAGATGTGGGTACTCTATTCCAAAAGTTCCCTTTGCATAATGGGAAGGATAAACCATAGGACAAATATAATCGAGATACTTGCTAAGTTCTTTAAAGTCTTGGCCCACAATGTCGGAATCTACTTGGCTTGTTATAATAGCTCCAAATACATCTGCCGAGACATATACCCCGTAGTCCTTTAACTGCTCATACATATACTTTGTGAAAGCTGTAATAACCTCAGTTTTGGATAGGCTTGTATCTAATATAACCGTATTCTCATTCATTGACTCATGAAATCTTACATAATCAAATTGTATTTCTTTAAATCCATTCTGAATAGCTTCTTTGCACACCTCAAGTATATAATCCCAGTTTCTTTTATCATATGGATTAAGCCACATATCATCTGCTTTATTTTTATAAATATTACCTTGCTTGTCCCTGATGAGCCGGTCTGGAAACCGTTCACCAATTACATTGTCTTTAAACGTTACTATTCTGGCAATAGGATAAATATCTTCTTCATACATTCTGTTGATAATGGTTTTAATATCTTGTATGGGCGGTTTTTCCAAAACCACACCCATTTTAGTCAAATTGGGGTTATCTGAATCGAAAGTTAGATACCCACGGTCATTTTTAACATCTATAACAAATGCATTAATCCCAGTATCTTTTGCAAGGGTTATATATCTTTCATAATCATTGATCTTAGTGGCAGGGATGTAAATCCCTTTTACAACTTTCGGCAGTCTATAGAGGTCATATTTTATTTGTGAACCATTGAAATAAACAGCCTGGGCTGCATCTGGTGATTGATTAGTCCTTGAAAAAGTAATATTGAAAATCTCAACAATGGAAGTTTTGAATCTACCCGTTGCAAATAGTGCTACTGCTGCAAACCCCAATATAAAAACGGCCGCATAAAGCCTTTTATTCATCATCTTTCTCTTTTTGTAATAGTAATAACTGTTTGATGGTCTGATTTTATATTTTTTCATACCATAGCACCCCTATATATACTTTATTTATTATATCATATATAAAATGAAGATACGATTATTCATTATGCTATATATTTTACTGATTAATTGTGAATTTTTAAGCTTTTATCTGTTATATACATTATAGCCTTATTTGAATTTAATATACAATAGCATAAAAAATCGCCTTTTAGGATCTAAAGGCGATTTTTATAATATAATCTATAACATCTTGAATCGGGTTACCGACTTATTCACTAAGGGGTTTCATTGTTGGGAATAATAATACATCTCTTATGGAATAGGAGTTTGTGAGTAGCATGACAAGCCTGTCAACCCCAATACCTAACCCGCCTGTAGGCGGCATGCCATATTCCAGGGCAGTTAAAAAATCTTCATCAATCTCGTTGGCCTCATCATCTCCCGCCGCACGGAGCTCTTCCTGGTGCATAAATCGCCCCCTTTGATCAATAGGATCATTAAGTTCTGAGAAAGCATTGGCATGTTCACGGCCTACTATAAAGAGTTCAAATCTTTCTGTATAGTCAGGATTTGAAGGTTTACGTTTTGAAAGCGGAGATATTTCTACTGGATGATCCATGATAAAGGTTGGTTGAATCAGGTGTTCTTCCACATATTTTTCAAAGAATAGGTTGAGAATATCTCCCTTTCCATGGTAATTTTCATAAGCAATATGATGTTCTTTAGCAAGTGCCTTTGCAGCTTCTAAATCTGCTACTTGATCAAAATCTACAGCGGCATATTTTTTAACTGCATCAACCATAGTAAGTCTTTCAAATGGTTTTTCAAGGTCTATCGTCACACCATTGTATTCAACAACAGCTGTTCCTACTACCTTTTCAGCTGTATGTCTGATAACATTTTCTGTAAGATTCATAATATCGTGATAATCAGCATAGGCTGCATAAAGTTCAAGAAGGGTAAACTCTGGGTTGTGTCTTACGGATATGCCTTCATTACGAAAAACACGGCCTATCTCATAAACTCTGTCAAATCCCCCTACGATAAGGCGTTTTAATTTGAGCTCAGTCGCTACACGCATGTACATATCAATATCCAGTGCATTGTGGTGTGTAACAAATGGACGTGCTGCTGCACCTCCGGCTATAGAGTGAAGCACAGGGGTTTCCACTTCGATATAGCCTTGATTATCTAAAAAGTTTCTGATTTCTTTTATGATCATGCTGCGCTTAATAAAAGTTTCTTTAACTTCTGGATTAACAATAAGGTCTACATATCGCTGGCGGTATCTCAGCTCCATATCTTTTAAGCCATGATATTTTTCTGGCAAAATTTTAAGACTCTTAGATAAAAGCGTCACTTCTTTTGCTCTTATAGATATTTCTCCTTTTTGAGTTCTGAAGACAATACCCTGTATCCCTACTATATCTCCGATATCATACTTTTTGAATTCAACATAAGCCTCTTCTCCCAGTTCATCTTTTCTTACATAGGATTGAAGCTTTCCATCTTTATCTTGGATATGAATAAATGAAGCTTTACCCATATCACGTTTAGCCATCAGTCTCCCCGCTACAGTAAATTCACTCCCCTCCAATGTCTCAAAGTCATCGTGAATTTGTTTGCTGTATGCTGTCACTTCAAATTTTGTAATTTGAAAAGGATCTTTTCCTTTTGCCTGTAGTTCTCTTAACTTTTCATATCTCACCTTTAGTAATTCGTTAAGATTTTCTTCTACTGGTACTCCATTTTGATTTTGCATGTTATCAGACAAGCCTTTTCCTCCTCTGTGCCTATTATACTAGTTTTTAATCTCTAATATCTTATATTTATCTACACCGTATGCTGTTTCTACTTGTACTTCTGTACCAACTTTGTGATTGAGAATAGCTTCACCCAGTGGTGATTCATTAGATATCTTACCATTTGCTGGATCAGCTTCAGTAGAGCCTACTATCAGATACTCTACTTCTTCTTCAAAAGCATAGTCATAAAGTTTCACCCTATATCCTGGTTTTACTACATCTATTTTAGTATCTTCTGAATCAATTACCACTGCATTTTTAAGCATGTTTTCAAGCTCTGCTATTCTTACTTCTATTTCTGCTTGTTCTTCTTTTGCAGCATCATATTCTGCGTTTTCTGACAAATCGCCTTGAGCCCTTGCTTCCTTAAGCTTTTCAGCAACGTCAATACGGCGTACTATTTTTAAATTTTCAAGCTCAGCTTCTAATGTCTTAATCCCCTCATATGTGAGTAGTACTTTTTTGCTTGCCATTTTCTTACTCCCTTTCTCAAAGTATAGATTATTTTTATATGTTTTTAGTGAAAATTATGTTTATTTTTATTATTATATTTTATAATTTAACAATTATAACCTACGTAAGTTGTCTTGTCAACTTCTCCTCAAAATAAGGCTCTCTTGTTTGATTATCTATTTCCTTTACCGCTTTCAGATATGCATGTCCACGCTTGGTTAAAAATGTCTTTGGCATCTTTCCAAAAGATTTTCTATGTCTTCAAGGGTTTCCACTGTCGTCAGTGCACGTCTTATATCGGTTGCCCCATGGATGCCTTTGACATAGGAAGTCAAGTGGGATCTCATCTCCCGTACACCAGTATAAGCACCTTTATAGGCTATAAGCATTTGTGCATGTTGCATAATCGTTACTGCTCGTTCATTAAATGTTGGTTCGTTTAGGATCTCACCTGTTTCTAAATAATGAACTGTTCTTTTAAATATCCAAGGGTTTCCCTGTGCTGCTCTGCCTATCATCACACCGTCACAACCTGTATACTCCAACATCTTTTTTGCATCTTGCGGCGTCTTAATATCTCCATTTCCTATAACGGGGATTCCAACCTGGCTTTTTACTTGTTTGATAATGTCCCAGTCAGCCTTCCCACTGTAAAATTGCTCTCTTGTCCTGCCATGGACAGTGATTGCACTAGCACCCGCTTGTTCTGCTATCTTAGCTATCTCTACAGCATTAATCTGGTTATCATCAAATCCTTTCCGTATTTTAACTGTAAGGGGTTTTTTTAAGTCTTTTGCTGTTTCAAAAATGATCTCCCCTACCAGCTGTGGATTTTTCATCAGTGCAGAGCCTTCACCATTTTTAGTAATCTTAGGTGCTGGACAACCCATATTTAAGTCTATAAAATCCACATCACTTTCAGCCACTTCTTTAGAAATTTCTCTTAAAATCTGAGGATCACTGCCAAAAAGCTGTACGCCTGCTGGATGTTCTTTGGGATCCACATAAAGTAAATCATTTGTCCTTTCGTTTTTATAAAAAAGTCCTTTTGCACTCACCATTTCTGTATAAACCATACCGCAGTCAAACCCCTTGCATATGAGTCTGAAAGGAAGGTCTGTTACCCCTGCCATAGGTGCCAAAAATACATTATTAGGAGTTATAATGTTGCCAAATTTCACGTTTACTCCTCCTATCTGTTTTTTTGATAAATCAGTTCTAGTCCTTTTAAAGTAAGTAGTCCATCAAAATGGTCTATCACAGTTGTGCCATCTTGTATAATTTTTGCAAGGCCACCTGTTGCTATAATTTTAAGATTTGGACAGTTCATTTCTTCTTTGGCTTTATTGACAATATATTCAACTTGTCCTATATAACCATAGACAAGCCCTGTCTGCATACTTGTTATTGTATTTTTTGAATCAAGAACGCCTTTAGTTTTTTTAATCTCAATATGTGGAAGCTGTGCTGCTCTCATCCACAATGCATCTGCACATATGCGAATTCCCGGAGAGGTAATCGCTGCTATAAACTCCGCTTTTTCATTGACGATATCATAAGTAGTAGCTGTCCCAAAGTCAATGACCATGCAGGGACCTCCGTATAATTCATAAGCAGCCACCGAGTTAACAATTCTATCTGCTCCTACTTCTCTTGGATTGTCCGTGCGTATAGAAATCCCGGTTTTAAGACCCGGCCCTACTATAATCGGCTTTTTATCAAAATACTTTCTGATGCTATTGGCAAGTGAGTACATGATATCCGGGACAACTGAGGATATGATAACCGCTTCAATATGCTTTGGCGTTATCTTTTTTTGTCTGAGTAGTTCAACCATAGTAATGCCATATTCATCTGATGTTCTTGGGGTTTGAGTCGTTAATCTATAGCTTCCTACTAGTTCTCCTTCCTCCATGGCTCCAAGGACTATATTTGTATTCCCTACATCTATAACCAATATCATCTCTAGTTCCTTCTTTCCTCATTTATCTTAAAGTGCCTCTAAGGCTTGTGTATTTCAAAAAGCAGACACTGTAAAAGTGTCTGCCAACTCTTAATATCTTAACTTTTTTAAAGCATGTATAATAGGTGCTGCGATAATACTTGTCACAATAGCTTCTATAATCCCGCTGGTTGTTATAATGGTTGTTACAAGGGTAACAGCCTCCTGTAACTTGTCTGGAAAAGAAAAGCTTGTGGCAATAACAAGGGCTCCCAATGTGAGTACTGTGTTTGTAAGTGAGCCCACTATACTTCCTGCGGCATAAGCTACTATGTCTTTTTTAAATAGCTTTTTTATATATACATACATATAGTATGCGGCTATACCTATAAAAATCCTTGGCAAAATAGATACCAACGGATTCCTAAAAAGCTGATCCAGCCATCCAGGTGCTGTGAGTGCTCTTATAAAGCTTACACTTCCCATAACAGCTCCTAATACTGCACCCTTTTTAGGACCTAGCAAAATAGCTCCCACCACCACAGGTATGTGTATCGTACTAGCCGATATAACACCTAAAGGTATAAGTCCTATAGGGGTATAAGCCAGCAAAACAATGATACCGCTGAGCATACCTAAAATAACTAACTCTCTTACGTTGACTTTCTTACTTTCCATTTCTACACTCTCCTCGTTCTCATTCTCCCATCTTAGGAGATACAAGACATTTTTTTTTGCGCTTTCATTATAAAGGAAATAGTTGATTTTTTCAAGGAAAATTAATTGGCTACTCTTCCAAAAGTGCTTTGGCAAAGTCCCGGCCCTCTACTCCATATTTTTTTTCGATACTTTTTAATATCTGCTCATGAGCACTCTTTTTAGCTTGCTGGATTACGATTTCTCTTACAATCTTTCCATGCTGCGTACGGTAAATCATATGCCATAATTTGAGTGCTTTTAAAAGCTCCACCTCTTCAGTCTGCAGTCTTTTTATTTCTAGTGCTACACCAATATCGTCATGGCCTATAGGGTCGTCATGTCTCTCTTCAATGAATATTTCACCTTTCTCATCAAAACCTACACTTATAATACAATCCGTCTTTTCTGCAACTACTGATAATTTGGCAATTATTTCTTCTTTAATGTCTTTAGGTAAATCCTCATAGTTTTCGTTTAAATAGTATTTTTGTACATAGGGGGATATAGATATTAGTATTGTTTTCTCCATATTTTTCCTCTTTCTTTTTATATATAACCGTAAAGCCCTCTTACAGATACTTCTCCGCTAAAAATAGTTTCTTCCTGTCCCTCTGCATTTATTATGACAAGCGAACCATCTTTTGCAATATCTTTTGCATAAGCTGTATATTCCTCTTGATGTGTTATAATCTTGACATCACTATTAAGTGTTATACAGTAATCTTTATATCTTTGTAAAAAATGTCCTATATTTCTTTGTGTTTTATAAATCATGTAATCTTTTTCAAATGCTTCCAAAACCCCCTTAATAATATACCTGCGCATATATTGCTTACCACCCTCCTGGCTAAGAGAGGTGGCATGGGAAAGTCCCTCAGGAAAGTCCTTGGTATTAACATTAATGCCTATGCCCACAACAATATAATTAACCCCATCCAGTTCAGCATTCATCTCTGTCAGAATACCGCATACCTTTTTTCCATTGATAACGACATCATTGGGCCATTTAATCCGGCATTCTAAGCCAGTTACTCTACTAATCCCCTCACATACACTGAGCCCTGCCAGTAGTGTCAGCTGACTGGCTTGCATAGGCAGGATGTCCGGTTTAAGAATCATACTCATCCATATGCCTGTCTTGCCTGGAGAATCCCAGTTTTTACCCAATCTGCCTTTTCCTGCAATCTGCCTGTCTGCTATGACAACCGTACCTTCCGCTGCATTTTCTCTAGCAAGGGTTTTGGCCATGTCATTTGTCGAATTGATTTGCTCATAATATCTGATATCTTTACCTAATACTTTTGTTTGAATAATACTTGACACCTCTGATTTAGTAACAATATCAGGAGTTGTCTTCAGTCTATACCCTTTTCTAGTCATTGATTCTATGTTATAGCCCTCTTCTTTAAGCTTATTAATATTTTTCCACACACCTGCTCTTGTAATGCCTAGTTTGCTGCTGATTTCTTCACCAGATATATACTCTTTTTGTGACTTTAGAAATTCAAGTACCTTTTCTTTCATACCCCGCCTCTTTTCCTGCTATTTTAGTAGTCACTTTTACATGGATTGTTTAATGACAAAAAGCCGAAAATATGCTTCGGCTTTTTATCTCTATAAATTATACTCCGTCTATAATATCTGGTTTGGATCCATTGGTTTCTTTATCAAAGTCAAATAGATTCAGATCATCTAATTTTTCTAAACTGATTTCTTCACCTTTCATAATTTTCCTGAATTCTTTACCTGTTAACTTTTCCTTTTTGATAAGAATCTCAGCTGATTTATGAAGAATATCCATATTTAATTCTAAAACTTCTTTTGCTCTCACATAACATCTTTCAATTAGACTTCTGATATGTGTATCGATTTGAGTCGCAACATTTTCACTATAATTACGGGTATGTGTAAAGTCTCTTCCTAAAAATACCTCTTCTTGTTCATCTCCGAATTTCATAGGACCCAGCTCACTCATACCATATTTGGTAACCATATCCCGGGCAATACGTGTTGCGCGTTCAATATCGTTTGAGGCACCTGTTGTGATATCTCCAAGCACAAGTTCTTCTGCTGCCCGTCCGCCAAGCAGTGATATAATTTCATCTATCATCTTTGTCTTTGTCATATACATTCTGTCTTCTTTTGGGATAGGCATGGTATAGCCTCCTGCAAACCCTGTTGGAATAATAGAAATACTATGAACTGGATCAAGATTTTCTAGAACTTCATGAATAAGTGCATGCCCTATCTCATGAAAAGCTGTGATACGCTTTTCTTTTTCTGTGATAACATGACTTTTCTTCTCTGTTCCGACTGTAATCTTTATAAATGCTTTTTGAACTTCTTCCATGTCGATTGCACGTTTTTTGTGTCTAGCTGCCAATAGTGCTGCTTCATTCATAAGATTTGCAAGGTCTGCACCAGTAAAACCTGATGTCGTCCTGGCAATTGTATCTATATCCACATCTTCCTGAAGCGGCTTACCTTTTGCATGAACCTTCAAAATAGCACTACGACCTTTAATATCCGGTCTGCCTACTACAATCTGTCTGTCAAAACGACCTGGTCTAAGAAGCGCTGGGTCAAGAACATCCGCACGGTTCGTTGCAGCCAAGATAATAACCCCTTCGTTGGCACCAAACCCATCCATCTCAACTAAAAGCTGATTGAGTGTCTGCTCTCTCTCATCATGACCTCCACCAAGGCCTGCGCCACGTTTTCTACCTACCGCATCAATCTCATCAATAAACACGATACATGGGGCATTTTTCTTAGCCTGTTCAAATAAATCTCTTACACGAGATGCTCCAACACCTACAAACATCTCCACAAAATCAGAACCTGAGATACTAAAGAAAGGTACACCTGCTTCGCCGGCTACTGCCTTTGCCAAAAGGGTTTTTCCTGTTCCCGGAGGACCTACAAGTAGCATACCTTTAGGAATTTTAGCACCTAACTGCATGTAACGGTTTTGATTTTTGAGGAAGTCAACCACCTCGGCTACTTCTTCTTTTTCTTCATCTAATCCGGCAACGTCCTTAAATGTAATACTGCCTTTTTCATCAATAGTCATCTTAGCTTTACTTTTACCAAAAGACATAATACGGCCGCCACCACCGCCACCGCCTTGCATCTGCTGAATAAAAAATATCATAATAAATATGAACATACCTACTATAAGTACAATCTGCATAATAGGTAAAAACAGACTTGGTTGTGGTAATTTTGTTTCTACGACTACAGCACTTCTAACATCATCCGGCAATTCATGATAAAATTCCATAAATGCTTGCTGATCAATTGGAATGGTGATGGTTTGACCCGTCCCATTAACAACTTTTGCATAACCTGAGTTGCCGCCATCTGATAGTTCAATCGATACGCGTTCTACTTTTTTGTCCTTAATGTCCTGTATTAATTGTCCGTACACCATGCCGTCTATACTCTGAACGGCATCTCTGCTCGTTCCCAAAAACACCGCTATGAATAGTACTCCAACAATAATAAGATACAAATAGGTTCCTTTAAATTTCTTTTTCAAATCTCATTTCCTCCTTTCTTTTACTGTCTAGCCTCTATTTACTGCAATGTAAGGAATGTTTCTATAGTACTGACGATAATCGAGTCCATATCCAATAACAAACTCATCGCCTATTGTAAACCCAGCATACTCCACATCTACGTTAGCTTCTCTTTGCTCTGCCTTATCCAGAAGTGTACAAATTTTAATACTTTCTGGGGCTCTTTCTTTCAAGATGTTTTTGATATACCGAAGTGTTCTGCCTGAATCAATAATATCCTCTACTATCAAAATATGTTTGCCTTCAATTGGCTCATCTAAGTCCTTTAAAATCTTTACTACACCACTACTCTTATATTCATCCCCATAACTTGATACAACCATAAACTCCATTTTCATAGGTATTTTTATATGCTTAACGAGATCTGTCATAAACATAACGCCGCCCTTAAGTATACATAATACGATGATTTCTTGATTCTCATAATCTTTTGTGATTTGCTCTCCAAGCTCCTTAACACGCTTTTGCAGCTCTTCTTCAGATATGAGTGTTTCTAATTTTAACATAGTACCTCCTGTTATTTATTCTAACATGATTTGTATTTCCAGTACCTCTTCAGTATGTTCTGTGATATAGTAGCTGGTACTTAATCTGCTTCCTACTATCCATATAATCTCATTACCATCTGCTATCAGAGGTAAACTATCCCTAAGTATTTTAGGAACCTTGTCATCTATCAATAATTTCTTGAGTTTTTTAGTTCCCGCAGCAGTCATTATATAATCCTGAGGTAACCTTGTACGAATTTGCAATCCATCTTTTATTTTACCATAATCAATATATTTAGTATACATTTTTTCATTTTTTTGATTAATTGTTTGCTTAGGCACTATCTTTAACAACAGTTTGCTTTTGAGCTCAGGTATCTGTATGGTTCCTATCTTTATATCGTATCGAAACCCCGTTGCTTCCATACCTTCATAGTTAATGATTATCTCATCATATTGCCTGATGGCCGTTATGCGATAGGGAAGAGATACCTTTTTTCCACTTTGTAGTTTTATAAGCCCTAAGACGCTCTCTAAATGCTTTAAAGTAATATCCTTTATTGTCTTATTTAATACCTGAATGCCTAATAGAATAATTCTTTTTTGAATATAAGGATGATATTTTTCAAAAAGCTTTAAACTAATAATCAGTCCTTGGTTCGTCTGAACAGTACACTTTTCAAACAAGTTTTTGGTATATTCTTTTAAAAACTGCTCATGTTCTCTGTATAAATGGCTGTGCCCTCCTAATAAACTCACAACATTTTCATTAATATTTTCCTCTATATAGGGTATGCACTCTAATCTTATCTTATTTCTTGTATAGATAGGCATAAAATTAGTATGATCATCTCTGTATGCTATAGCATACTCTTTGCAGTATGCTTCTATCTCTACTCTTTTGAGGCATAACAGCGGACGTATAATGGTATCTCTTATGGGCGGTATACCACCTAACCCATGAATATCTGTACCTCTCAAAAATCTCATAATAAGTGTTTCTGCTTGGTCATTCATTGTATGGGCTGTTACTATCTTACTACTATTATTTGATAAAGATATAAAGAAATTATATCTTTCTGTTCTTCCAGCTTCTTCTTCCGATACATTATACGTCTTTGCCAGTTCTTTAATGTCACAGTTATGCCTATAGTAAGACAGATTCCAAGCTTCACACATCTGTTTTACAAACAGTGCATCTCCCTCTGCTTCTGCCCTCATACCATGATGCACATGGGCCACTTTTATTTGAACATCATAATAACTCTGATGCGTATACAAAAAATGGAGCAGCATCATCGAGTCAGCTCCTCCAGATACACCCACTACTAAACAATCTCCACTTTGTATAAGATTATACTCTTTTATAAAATTTTTAACTTTATTTTCTATAGCTCTACACATATTTTATCTCCTCGCACACTCTTTTCGCAAATCTATCCTTTAAACGACACGTTCTCTATATTATAATATATATGGAGTATTATCACTATCCAATATTTATTTTAATAACGAAAGGAAGATGGTTATGCCTTATATTGATTCAAAAGTTACCGTTTCTCTCACAGAAGAGAAAAAAGATGTGCTGAAAACTGAACTCGGCAAGATTATTTCACTTATTCCCGGAAAAAGTGAAGATTTTTTGATGGTGGGCTTCGATGATAATTATTCTCTTTATTTTAAAGGGAATAAACTAGATTTTGGGGCTTTTGTAGAAGTTAAAATATTTGGTGCAACACCGCAAGCTTCTCTTGATGCTGTGACAAAAGAGATTTGCATGCTTTATTCTAGGGAACTTGATATTTCAGCTGATTGTATCTACGTAAAATACGAGGAAGTGTCTACTTGGGGCTGGAATGGCAATAATTTTTAGCTGAAATAAAGTACTGTTCCAATAATGAATGTAATGCCACAAACAGCTAATGAAATATTAAAGAATCTATCAATTGTTTTGGCATTAGACGTTTTTTTTTCATATTTTTTATAAGGAATTATCCCTGGTGTTTTTTTGAGATGATTTTCTATAATATTTTCTGCATAAAGAAATAAATTATCAGGAATATTATTTATTTCTCTTTCTTTTAATATAAATACAGCTTTTTCATACCAGTCACTTTTATCTCCATCTATCGTCACTTGTCTTTTCATTTTTGCCTCCTTAAAAGTTATTAGTTAGAAATTTGCCAAATCAATGGAAATTTATTCATTTTTTAACTGTTTTAGCGAATATATTCCACCAAATAAGACAAACTACTACTATAAACCGTTAAAGGAGGTCTATTTATGCCCAATTTAAGATGTAGTGTTGAAAGCTGTGGTTACCATAAGGAAGATTATTGCTCCGCAGGCCGTATAAGTGTAGATGGTTCCCAAGCTTACAGTCCTGATGTAACTTCCTGTAATACTTATATCCACGGTTCTGCTACTAACAGCAGCTCCTTAGAACCTACTCCAGAAATGGCTGTCCAATGTGATGCCATCAAATGTGAGTACAATGCCAATCATGTCTGTTCTGCTTCCAGTATTCAAATTTCTAACCAATCTTATGCTTGCGATTCTTCTGATGATACATTATGTGCATCCTTTAGTGCCAGGCAATAAAAAGGCTTAACTGATTATAAAATAGTGCATAAGTAGCTCCTTTGAGCTGCCTATGCACTATTTTTGCTGTATCTATCCATTTCTTTGCCAGATCCTAGCGACTATAATAGTCATATCATCGTTTTCCGCATGACCCAATAAATCTCTGCTTTTTCTAACGAGATATTCTGCCATATAGGACGGATTGTTAGAGTGTGCTTCTAATATAAAGTGTTTGAAGGTATCTTCTTTACCTAGCAGATCATTTTCCCCCTGTAACATACCATCCGTAACCATGATAATCACATCGCCATCCTTCAGCTGCTTTTTATAGATCTCCATATCTACATCTTTCAAAATCCCTACAGGAAGTGTACTTGACTGTATCGTCGTAACTTCCCCATTCCTCAAGATAAAACTTGTAGCCGCACCCATTTTAAGAAATTCTGCCACGCCTGTATATTCATCTATCAGTGTAATATCCATCGTCGAAAAGTTTTCTATGTCAGATTTTAATACAAGCACAGAGTTAATGATCTTAACTGCTAAATCGTTTTTAAAACCAGAATCCATAAAATTCTCCAACAATTCTATGGTTGCTGTACTTTCTTCCAGCGCTAACTTACCACTCCCCATGCCATCCGCCAGTGCAAGCAAATACCTGCCGTCCTCCACTTCCATAAAGCTATAAACATCTCCCGATATCTCTCCCTTTGCATGAGCAGCTGCCCCTGCTAATATCCCATATGCTTTACTCATTTTAAATTTGAAATACAAATATCTTTCTTCCTGATTAGACTCTGTTTTTTCAGCTTCCACCCTGATATCCAGTGCGCCATGAATAGCTTTTATAATATTTTCTTTTATGTCGGCTGTTTTTATATCATAAGGGGTATAGATATGTATTTCTTCTTTTCTGCCATTATTTTCAAGCACCATAATATCTTTTGTTTTTATCCCTTTTGCATCAAGTGCCTCTTTGATCAGTTTCTCATCTTCTTTATTAAAGTAAAGCTCATGTTCTATATTTTCACATAACTTGTTGATGCTTTCAGCTACTGCTTCAAACTGTTGTCTTACCAGTTCCCTGCTTTCTACAAACCTATTTTTCCACATAAAGCTTTGTTTAAGCAAATCTAATTTAAATCCGAGCGTACATGCAAAGCTCTCCGCATTAATACAGGATTTTCGAAAAGCCTCCGGTATATCCCCTAGTTTCAATTGTCCTTTTTTTTCGATTAAATCTAGCATCTTATAAGCACTTTGATAGGTTTGTCCAATATAATCCTTCCAGCAAAACTCTTTCATAGAACAATTTTGACACATCTTTTCTCCTGTATCTTCTATAACATAGTTGATATCTTTTTCATCCAAAAAAAACTGCTTATCAGATATCTTGCCAAAGGTACTGCTTAGATTATAAAAAGCTTTAGAAAATTGGTTAAGTTTTTCCGTAATGATTTTTTGTACTCTCAAAAGATGTTTTTCATCTTCTTCAGCTTGTCCATATCCAAACCAATCGGCTATTCCAAAATATTTCTTGGGCAATCCCAAACTGATTACTCCTGCAGTCAAATAAGCTCCAGCTATCTGCCAATCAATAACGCGGTCATTAAATAATGCAAACCCTAATAACAATCCAACTCCTGTTGCAAAGATGACCCCTGCTCTGTCCAATATATAAAAAACCGTTCCAATAAGTGTTGCTAACGTATAGATTGCTACAAAGTGCGGTGGCATATAGCCGATTAAAACAAGTACTGTACTGATTATAAGACTGATTGTTATCCCTGTATTCATTCCGCCCATATAAGTTATGGCTATAATGATTATAAAAGTCATAACATCCCTAAAATAAATACTCTCAAACAAAGGAACCTGTATATAAAAATCAATGAGTCCGCCTAAAATACAAGCTATTAAAAAAGCCATGCTGATGGTCTCTTTTTGAGTAAGAGGTGTTTTTCTATTTTTAAGAATCACCTCTGTGCTATAACATAAAATAATAACAAGACCCATACCTACTGTTGTTTCCAGAAATCCTATAAATAGATCAAATAGTTTAAAACCATTTATCCCTATCACTATTAGATTAATAAACATGATTGCTACACTGGTTACGAGTGTTTGATTTCTCATATTAAAAGTCGCTTTCATCATACTCATATACGCTCTGATCAAGATAATAAGCACGATTATCAATATGTATTTCAAGACATTAGTATCAAACACGCCTATCGACACAAGCCCTCCAAGGGCTACCAGACTGTTCCATTTTCTAAGTTCTTTGTCAGAAAACACTGCCCCTATATAACACACACCCAGTGTATAAAATGCTTCAAAAACACAAATCCTACTAAGTAAAAACCCTATCATACAGATTAAAACATATCCCCACTTAATCATCCTAAAGTTTTGTAATATTGTCTCTGATCTCTCTTCTTTTGTATTGATCAACATTATCTCCCCCTCACAGTACTATTAATTATACAAAGAGGGTTCTTATTTTTTTGTAAATATATGGTAATTAAGTTTAAAAATTTTACGACATTTTCCTTTTAAATGTTAGAGTTAATTTGATTTATTTCCCAGGAAAATCAAGCATAAAGTTGCTCTGTTTCTACACATTCGAGTTCCTGCTAATTTGTGTTTTTTATTTAAAAAGATGCCGCTTATGGCGTTGAGAATGTTATACTTCTATACATATCTTATTTTAAAAAACTTATAGATGGAAATCGTATCCCTACAGATATCACAACTCATTGTTTTTGTTTTAATGTTTCACTTGAAGGAGACCTAGCAAGGCAAGTAGGGACGTCTTTGGGCTCGACTCGGGTTAAGGCCGTGGGTATGGCGTGGAGAGCCGAAAGATGTCCCTGCTTGTCTTGCGAACCTTCTACTGAAGCTAATATCGTTTGATTTTGCTGCATACAAAAGCAGCTGATATAACGCTATTCGTTATACCAGCTGCTTTTTAAAATCAAGTGGTCGCTATAGGGCTCGAACCTATGACCCTCTGCTTGTAAGGCAGATGCTCTCCCAGCTGAGCTAAGCGACCAGATGGTAGCGGAAAAGGGATTTGAACCCCCGACACCACGGGTATGAACCGTGTGCTCTAGCCAACTGAGCTATTCCGCCATAGTGCCATGTATTTTAGGCACTTTTGTATTATAGCTTATAACTTGTCATAATGCAAGTCTTTTTATTTATTTTTCTTTTCTTTGATTTTTTTCCTATTTTACTCAAATAATTGCTCTTTTTTACCTCGTATTTAATTTTATATTTCTACTTATACTATGCCTAGAAGATAATTTTTTCCCTATATAGCTATTAATACAGCTCGTATTTATGAATATGGGATTTTTTTTATCTTTAAAATAGATTGTTTTAGCGATGCCTCACCTATTTGGTGGCTATATTATGCCACATCGGAATCTTTATATTATAAAACAAACAAGTCTCTAAAATATATTTTAGAGACTTGTTTGTTTTATTTGTTAATTAGGCACTTTTACCACAGCAAGTTTTATACTTTTTGCCGCTACCACATGGGCATGGGTCATTTCTGCCTACTTTTTCTTTTTTTGTAACTGGTTTTGCTCCGAGGCTTGTATCTTCGTGATTTGTAGCAATAGGTTCTGCAACTCTTTCACGTTTGATTTCCTGGTTAACGATAATTCTTACATGGTAAAGTGCTTTGACTGTTTCTTCTTGTATATTTTCTATCATTTCTCCAAAAATATCAAAGCTTAAGAAACGGTACTCTACCAGCGGATCCCTTTGTCCATATGCCTGAAGGTTAATACCTTGCTTCATTTGCTCCATATTATCTAAGTGATCCATCCATTTTTGATCGATCACCTTTAGAAGCAGTACTCTTTCTATTTCTCTAAACTGCTCGCCTATCTCTAGTTCTTTCTTTTCATATAATCTTTCAGCTTGCTCGCTAAGAAGGGCTTTCAAATTTTCTGCTGTAAGCTCTTCCTGCTCTTCTTTTGTGAAAGTCATTGCTTCAAAGGGGATAATGGTGCGAAGGTGCTCCATCATACTTGCTATGTCCCAGTCCTCTGCATATTCAATACCGTTAGTGCAGTTATCGACAGCTTTGCTGACTACTTCCTTAGCCATCTCTACAATCTTATCTCTTAAATTTTCATTTTTAAGCACTTTAAAACGTTCAGCATATATGATTTCTCTTTGTTCGTTCATGATTTTATCATATTCTAATAAATGCTTACGAACTGAGAAGTTATTACTTTCTACTTTAGTCTGTGCTCTTTCTATTGCCTTTGAAAGAATCTTATGTTCGATAGGTTCATCATCTGGAAGGCCTAATGCATCAAACATCCTAAGGGTAGCTTCTGGTGTAAACAGTCTCATAAGATCATCTTCAAGTGCCAAATAGAACTTTGACTCACCTGGGTCTCCCTGACGACCTGAACGGCCTCTTAACTGGTTGTCAATACGTCTTGATTCATGGCGTTCTGTACCAATTATTTTAAGACCACCTAACTCCTGCACGCCTTCTTCCAGTTTGATATCTGTTCCACGGCCTGCCATATTGGTAGCAATAGTAACGCTACCTTTTTTCCCAGCTTCTGCAACAATCTCTGCTTCTTTTGCATGGTACTTTGCATTAAGCACTTGGTGCTTAACCCCTTCCCTTTTAAGCAGTGTACTCAAAAGTTCGGATGTATCAATTGTTACAGTACCCACAAGTACAGGTTGTCCTTTAGCATTTGAGGCTTTAATATCTTCAATAGCTGCTCTAAACTTTGCTTCTTCTGTCTTAAAAACCACATCTGGATGGTCAATACGTTTAATAGGTTTGTTAGTAGGAATAACGATAACATCCATGCCATAGATATCTCTAAACTCATTTTC
The DNA here is from genome assembly GCA_029256345.1 of Clostridia bacterium. Taxonomy (GTDB): domain Bacteria; phylum Bacillota; class Clostridia; order Lachnospirales; family Cellulosilyticaceae; genus FMMP01. The sequence continues at coordinate 19,169 of JAQSYC010000011.1, forward strand.
CTCTGTAAGCGCTGTTCCTGTCATCCCTGCTTTTTTGACATACTTATTAAAGTAGTTTTGGAAAGTAATCGTCGCTAGTGTCTGACTCTCTTTCTTAACCTCTACCCCTTCTTTAGCTTCAATAGCCTGATGAAGCCCGTCTGAATATCTACGTCCATCCATCAGACGACCTGTAAACTCGTCTACAATAATGATTTCACCTTCATCACTTACTATATAATCTTTTTCTCTGTGCATGAGATTGTGGGCTTTAAGAGCTATTGTAATATGATGTTGAATATCCATATGCTCAGGGTCTGCAAGGTTTTCTATGCCAAAATACTGCTCAGCTTTTTTAACACCTTCTGCAGTAAGTGTGACAGTTTTTTGTTTTTCATCAACTACAAAATCGCCTTCTTCTTCTATCTCTTCTCTCATAAGTGTAGACATTGCTGTCTCTTCACCTAAAAGCTTTCCTTTTTTAAGTCTGCGCACAAAAATATCTGCTGCTTTATAAAGATGTGTTGATTTTGAACCTGCTCCGGAGATAATAAGTGGTGTTCTTGCTTCGTCAACAAGTACAGAGTCAACCTCATCGATTACGGCATAATGCAAGTCTCGTTGAACCATTTCTTCAGCATACAGCACCATATTATCTCTCAAATAGTCAAATCCATATTCATTATTGGTACCATAAGTGATATCACAGTTATAAGCAGCTCTTCTATCTGAATTTTCCATATTACTTAAAATACATCCTACTGTTAGCCCTAAGAAGGTATAGATTTGCCCCATCCACTCAGAGTCACGTTTTGCCAGATAATCATTAACTGTAACAACATGTACACCTTTGCCTTCTAGTGCATTAAGATACACAGGAAGTGTTGCAACTAGAGTTTTTCCTTCTCCAGTTCTCATCTCAGATATACGTCCATTATGGAGAATAACGCCTCCAATAAGCTGTACTCTAAAATGCTTCATATTAAGTACACGGTAACCAGCTTCTCTACATACTGCATAGGCTTCTGGCAAAATGTCATCCAGTGTTTCGCCTTTTTCAAGTCGTTCTTTGAATTCAGGGGTTTTTGCTTGAAGCTCTTCATCCGTTAATTTCTGCATAGCCTCATCAAAGGCTTCTATTTGGTTTACGATGGGTTCTATTCTTTTTAGTTCTCTCTCTGAATGACTTCCAAAAATTTTATCAAGTAATTTCAAAACTTTCACCCTCTTCTAATATTTAGATACTCTCTATGCTAATGTTCATTTTAGTCATATATGTAAACAACTATCATTAAGTATAGCAAATATTCCACACTATTACAACCTCGCACATTATCCAATTGTACCCATTCTCTTAGAAAAAATACGGATTTTTGTTAAGATATTTATTTATAGCGTAAATGTGGCCATCTCCTCCTCGAGTTTGCCCACACTCGATTGGGTTTTTTCTGCTATTTGATTGGTGTTTTCTGCCATTTCTTTTAATTTTTCTACGATATCAGCCGTCTCTACAGCCCCTTCTCCTGCGCCTTCTTTAACCTGCTCAGTCGCTGTCAAAATTTCCTCTGTCGAAGCCAGAAGTTCTTCAGCCATCGCACTTAAATCTACAACGATGCTATCAATATCCCCTGCGTCTTTGCTATAGCTTTCAGCTACCTCTAGAATTTTTTTGTAATCCTCCTGAATATCTGTTGATACATAGTTAAATAAATGATTTGAACTTTGGGTTAAATTTTCAACAGCGCCTGTCACCTTAACGGTTGTCTCCTGTATTTTTACAGCTGCTTCTTTGGATTGTTCTGCAAGTTTTTTGATTTCATCCGCAACTACACCAAAACCTCTACCCGCATCCCCTACCCTCGCAGCTTCTATCGCCGCATTGAGAGCAAGCAGATTAGTCTGAGCTGTAATCTGCATAATCAGGTCTGACAAGAGATGAATTTGATCAACTACCTTTGCATTTTCAATAGCTGCTTCTAGCTCCTGTCTTGTCTCTAAAATAACTTTTTCAGCCTGCTCTTTGGCATAGGTGAAATTATCCTTTATTTCAACCGCCTTACTATTAATATCTCCAGAGGCAACTGTACCTTTTTGAGCTGCGTCCGCTATAACTTCTGCTACTTTCTTGATTTCCATAGCAGACAAACTCATATTTTCAGTTGCAGCTGCTGACTCCTGAAGCCCGCATGCTACTTTATGGGTTGATTCCGATATATGCTCCATATCTATATTAAGCTCTAGGATGTCTTGGCTCACAACTTCAATCACATCTTTTACATTACCTGTTTGATGCTTGATTTTACCCAGCAGGTCTTTTAAGGCATATTGCATTTGTTTCAATGTTCTTGAAACCTCTCCAAACTCATCTTTTCTTTTTAACATGGCCACGCTTACTTCCACAGTAAAATCGCCTTTAGCAATAAGCTTTAATTCACTGGTTAAAATTTTTAAAGGTTTTGTAATACTGTATGTAATAATGATGCAAATGATCATAATGATCATTCCTATAACAGCTGCTACACTGTATAAAACCTTGGTCATCTTCTCAATCGAAAGACTGCTTTCCTTTTCAACCTCTTTAATCTCCTTATTGGTCAAAGTCGCCAATTTTTCTATAGCTTCTCTATGGGCCTCATATGCTTGTGCCATCTTACCAGTTAATAACTCTAACGCCAAAGTTTTGTCCCCTGCACGGACTGCTGGGATAAGTTCTTTTCTTCTTAGGGTAAAAAACTGTATAGCCGGCTGATAAGACTGCACAGTTAATATATCTTGACTTTCTCCTTCTGGAAGTGCCTGTTTCCAATACAGATGTCTCCTGATATAGGCATCTTCTAGTGCATCTCCTTTTTTAATGATGGCTTCTATTGCCTCTTCACCTTCTTCGTTAATGAGTTCATAGGATGTTAAATAAGACTCTACAATGAACTCTGCCGGCGGCAATATGTCTGCAACTAAGTCTTTTGATTTAATAATTTGTTTATAGATGGGCCCCTCCACCTTAACCTGTGATAAAATTTTAAATGAATATACCCCAAATAAACTAAATCCTATAACAAATAAAACTATAATAAGTGCTATCTTATATCTTACTTTCAACTTATTAAATAGGCTCATTTTCAATACCTCCTCTTATATGTAGTATGACACTTATACGTCTTCTCCTGTTAACAAATATATCTATATTAATATAATTTTATTGTTTTTTCAACTCCTTCAGAAAAAACAGTATTTTTTAACAATGAAAGAAGTGTTCCTATCCGGGCATTTAAAGCACCTTTAGAAACACTTCTTTGTATTTTCTATTTATCTATTTTATTTGATTACTTTAAAGTTGGTTCAATCAGTCCATAAGTGCCATTTTTTCTCTTATAAACTACATTAACTTCTTCTGTGTGTGCATCTAAGTAAACAAAGAA
>JAQSYC010000227.1 GCA_029256345.1 Clostridia bacterium
CATATACGTACTTGCTGTACCTCTAATCTCCATCATAATCAACCTCCACTCTTTATTTATATTTCGGTCTATTAATTTGGAAAATGAGAGCAAATAAAAATTCTAAAGCACTTTACTTAAAAACATTTTAGTTCTTTCTTCTTTTGGATGATCAAATATATCTCTTGGATTGCCTTCTTCTAATATCTTGCCTTCATCCATAAAGAGAAGTCTTGTTCCGACCTCTTTTGCAAAACCCATCTCATGAGTTACAATCATCATCGTCATGCCATCTCGTACCAGCTCTTTAATAACCTCAAGTACTTCTTTAACCATCTCTGGGTCTAAGGCAGAAGTTGGTTCATCAAAAAGCATGACCTCTGGATTCATGGCCAGAGACCTTGCAATGGCGATTCTTTGTTTTTGTCCCCCTGAAAGCCTATTGGGATATTCATTTGCCTTATCTCTAAGGCCTACTTTATCAAGTAGTACATAAGCTGCTTTTTCTGCCTCTTCTTTAGATAACTTTCGCAGCTTAATAGGAGCCAGTGTTATGTTGTCTAATACAGTCATATGCGGAAAAAGATTGAAATGCTGAAATACCATCCCTACCTTTTGACGAATACTATTGATATCCGTCTTGGGTGCGGTTACATCTACATCATCTATTAAAATTTGTCCGCCAGTCGGCATTTCCATCAGGTTAATACATCGTAAATAGGTCGATTTCCCTGAGCCTGACGGTCCAATAATAACGACAACTTCTCCCTTATCTACATAATCTGTAATCCCCTTAAGTACATTAAGGCTGCCGAAGCTTTTACATAAATTATTTATCTTAATCATAAGGTCTGCCTCCTAATTGCTTATATTAATCTTCTTTTCTACTCTTCTCATAACCTTAGTGAAAATCCCTGTTAGTACCAGATAACATACTGCTATAATAAGTAGTGGCTGTGTTGCATTCATCGTAATGCTTATCATAATATTGCCAGCTTTCATAAGATCCATGCCCCCTATAAATCCGATAATAGCTGTTTCTTTAATAAGAATGATAAACTCACTCACAAAGGCTGGCAGCATTTGCTTAAAGGCCTGCGGCATAATGATATGACGCATAGTATCTGTATAATTAAAGCCTAAAGAACGACCTGCTTCCATTTGTCCTTTATCTATCCCCTGTATGCCTGCTCTGATAAGCTCTGCCATATAAGCACCACTGTTAATACCAAACGCAATACCTCCTACTACAATTCTAGGAAGCTTTGATTTGGCAAATATAACATTCCACATAAAAACAATTTGTACAACAGCTGGTGTTCCTCTAATCACATCTATATAGATCTTTGCAATTTTCTTTAATATCTTTTCTATCCATTCAAACTTTTTAGAGAACTGACTCATTTGAATAATCGCGACTAAAATGCCAAGAATCACCCCAATCACTAACGCAATGGCCGTGAGCCCCAGTGTCCATAACATCCCCTTGAGTACTACTATATAGAAACCCTTTTCAGCAAATATCTTATAGAAATTGATTGTTTGTTCTCCTAAAATGTCGCTTAGAAAATTTTCCAAGATTCCTTCCTCCTTGTATACGTTATATAATGCACTTCTTCTTATTTATTATAGGGTTAATTGGGTGATTAATCCAGTACTTCTGCCACCTTTTTACATGAAATAAGGTTAAAGCCTATGCCTTAACCTTATTTTATAAGTATATGAAAATATTTATTATTTATCCTTCCATATATCAAATGATTGACAACTATTCAGCACTATCAAAGAACTGTCCATAGATTTTGTCATACTCACCATTTTCTTTAAGTTCTTTAATCACTTCGTTAATGGTACTTAAAAGTTCTGCATCGCCTTTTTTAACAGCTATCGCATATTCTTCTTCTATAAAAGGTACATCCAATACTTTGATATCACTTTGACCTTCAACTAGTTTTTTAGCTGGTTCTGCATCAATAACAACAGCATCTACTTTGCCATTTTTAAGGTCCATTACTGCAAGAGGCGCTTTATCAAATTGAACAACTTCTACACCATCTGTTCCGCTTACAAATAAATCACCTGTTGTTCCAAGCTGCACGCCTACTTTTTTACCTACTAATCCTTCTGCTGAGGTAATCGAGTCATCGTCTGCTTTAACAATAATCATTTGTTTAGATTTAAAGTAAGGCTCTGAAAAATCCACTTGTGTTTTTCGCTCTTCTGTTACACTCATACCCGCTGCGATAAAATCCATTTGTTCATTATTAAGCCCTACAATCAATGTGTCAAAGGACATATCTTCTATCTTGAGCTCTTTGCCTGTTTTAGCTGCTATAGCTTTTGCTATTTCTACATCAAACCCCACAATATTATCACCATCACGGTACTCAAAAGGCTCAAATTCTGCATTTGTACCCATTACAATATACTGGCCGCCCTCTTCCGCTACCGGAGTTTCTGTTTGCTCTGCCGTCCCTTCTGTTGCTGCTGGTGTTTCTGTACTTTCAGAGGCTACGCTGCCGCATCCAGCTAGCATCCCTATTGTAAGTACACTTGCACCAATTACTGCTAATGCTTTTAATAATTTATTTTTCTTCATTTATATTTCCTCCTATTGATTGATTTGTAATCACTCTTACTCCATGAATAATTATACATTCCAACGTATTTGTAGTCAATATATTTTTTTCCCTTTTTTAGCAATAATATCTCTTGTAATTTCTGTATGCTTTGATAAGCATAAAAAATGGAGATTTTAGCCAGCTTATCCCCATTTTTATCTACATGATATTAACATAAAATTTTCAAAATCTTCTTTTTACCTGTGGATAGTGTGTATAACTTTGTGCATAACTTGAAAATACGTACAAGCTCTCTGTCTATTATGTGGATAACTTGTTTGTTATGTGAATTACTTAGCAAACTTATGTAAAAGAAATGGCTTATTAATCCACTTAAATACCTGTTAATTTCTTTTATGGAAAATAGTGTAAATTTAATAAAAATACATTTACAACCCAAATATAAATCCCTCCTCAGATATTTTGCACCTATCTATGAAGAGGGATTTATTGATTATTAGGAGTTAAATTTCGTAATCTACTACTACTCTTTGCACAGCTACTTGTCTTACCAGTCCATCAGCTATCTCCAGATGTTTGGGGTGATGCTGATACCCTTCAAGTGCTTCTTTGCTTTCTAATACTGAATATAAAGCTACATCATAGGCTACATCTGCTGAGTTAAAATTAAACCCAACTTCAATCTCAATAAGACCTGGTATTTGGCCCTTTAAACCTTCTAAACGTTCCTTTATTTTGGGAAGGATTTCTTGTTTTGTTCCATGCACCTCATGGTCTGCTACTTTCCACATCACAATATGTTTAATCATATCATTTCCCCCTTCATTTTTTAATCTATTCAGGATATTAGTCATTAGCGCTTGTGATAAACTTACAGTAATGCTTTTGCTGTCTGAACGACATTTTCTACTGTAAAACCATGTTTCTTAAAGATAAGGTCTGCTGGTGCTGACTCTCCAAAAGTATCTAAGGCAATCACTTTACCTGATAGACCTGTGTATTTATGCCAACCAAAACTGGTGGCAGCTTCTACTGCTATCCTTTTAACCTGACTGGAT
>JAQSYC010000228.1 GCA_029256345.1 Clostridia bacterium
AATGATTTCACATCACATACGATTAAAAATAACTAAAATTTAGGAATGTGAAATCTATATGATCATTATATCACTAATCAAAGCACTTTATTGAGGTTAAAAGAAATTAGTGTAAATTTATAAGATTATCTATCCCTCAAACAGATTATAATGTTATAATCAATGGTAAACTTATGATACGGCAAGATAAATTATTTTATAGAACAAGTAGGTGAATGGGTTATGGAAAAAGATTTTTTACCAATTAGTCAACAAGATATGGAGAAAAGAGGCTGGAGCGAATTAGATTTTGTGATTATTACAGCAGATGCATATATAGATCATCATAGTTTTGGAACAGCTATTATTTCAAGGGTTCTGGAAGACGCGGGTTATAAGGTGGGCATTATCGCACAACCCAACTGGAAAGATACGGCTGATTTTATGAAATTAGGTAAGCCGAGATTGGCATTTTTAGTTAATGGCGGCAATATGGATTCAATGGTTAATCACTATACAGTCAGTAAGAAGCTAAGAGAAAGAGACTTTTACTCTCCGGGAGGCGAGATGGGATTAAGACCGGACAGGGCAACTATTGTGTACTGTAACCGGATTAGGGAAGCCTACAAAAATGTAGATATTATTATAGGGGGTATAGAAGCAAGTCTAAGAAGGTTTGCTCATTATGATTACTGGAGTGATAGGGTGAGAAAATCTATCCTCGTTGATAGCGGAGCAGACCTTTTGATTTATGGAATGAGTGAGAGACATATGGTAGAGGTAGCTCATGCTCTAAATGACGGACTCGCAGCAAAATATGTCAGGTATGTCAACGGTGTATGTTATATGGCAGACACTTTGGAAGAAGTTTATGACTATGTGCAGATTCCTTCTTACAAACAAATAAGTGAAGATAAGATTAAATATGCAGAAGCTTTCAAAATTCAATATGAAGAACAAGACCCTATAAGGGGGAGAACACTTGTACAAGAGCACAACGGCAAGTATTTGGTACAAAATAAACCGGAAATGCCACTTACAAGAGCAGAATTAGACAAGGTATATGCTTTGCCCTATATGAAAGATTATCATCCGATTTATGAAAAGGCTGGAGGCATACCTGCTATAGAAGAGGTGAAATTCAGTTTAGTTAGTTCAAGAGGGTGTTTTGGAAGCTGCTCATTTTGTGCCCTTACTTTTCATCAGGGAAGGATTGTACAAAGCAGAAGTGAAGAATCTATTATAAAAGAAGCAGAAGAAATCACTTCATTAAAAGATTTTAAAGGGTATATTCACGATGTAGGAGGACCTACAGCTAATTTCAGGCAGCCAGCCTGCTCAAAACAACTTAAAGAGGGGGCTTGTAAAAATAAACAGTGTTTGTCTCCGAGTCCATGTAAAAATCTAGATATAGACCATAAAGAGTATTTGGGACTTCTGAGAAAGCTAAGAGAGGTACCAAAAGTCAAAAAAGTATTTGTACGTTCAGGCTTAAGATATGATTATTTGATGGCTGATAAAGATGATACTTTTTTGAAAGAACTGATTGAGCATCATGTAAGCGGACAGCTAAAAGTAGCACCTGAACACGTGGCCCACGAAGTACTTAAACACATGGGTAAACCAGCAGGTAAGACATTTGACAAATTTTGCGAGAAATTTAATAACATTAATGAAGGATTAGGTAAAAAACAGTACATCATTCCTTATCTTATGTCAAGCCATCCAGGAAGTACGCTACAGTCAGCTGTACAGCTAGCTGAGTATTTGAGGGATATTCATTATCAGCCAGAGCAGGTCCAAGACTTTTATCCAACACCAGGGACTCTTTCGACAACCATGTATCATACAGGGCTTGATCCTATACTGATGAAGCCGGTCTATATTCCAAAAAGCAAAACCGAAAAAGCTATGCAGCGAGCGTTGCTACAATATCGCAATCCAAAAAAATATGATATTGTGTATGAAGCACTGGTATTAGCAAAAAGAGAAGACCTTATTGGGTATGATGCAAAATGCTTGATTAAGCCCAAAAATTATAAAGACGTATCTGGGGGAAAAAAATATACACAGCACACAGGTAAACAATCAAATAAACCATTAAGTAAACAATCAAACAAACCATCAAATAATAGATCTAATGATAAACACACGGGTAAAAGTGTTGCTAAAAGAGATAATAAAAGGCACGTTAGGTAGATTGGTTTTGCTTGGTTAGATTTTGGATGTTTAAGTTTATTTTAAAATGTTGTATAATAGTAGAAAACAACATAATATAGTAAAAAATGATGTAAAATGAATTTTGTAGAGCGTTATATAGAGAAACAATTTATAAATTAAAACAAATGAAGTTTGAAAGATGACAACTATAAGCTGCGAAAGAGATGAGAGGGATTATGAGGCTAATTAGCGTAAATAAGATTAAAGAGGGAGATGTTATTGCAAGGGATATTATCAGTTATGAAGGAGGGATACTTCTTAAGAGCTCCAGTAAATTTAAAAATGCTTTTAGACAGAGGCTGATAGAGAGAAATATCTATGAAATTTATATAGAGGATGAAAAATCTGAAGGGATATTTCCGCAAGATATTATCAATCCGCAAGTTAGGCTTGAAATCAACAGAGATGTTCGAACGGAATTTGATTACCTGAAAAACAACTTAGATATGAATGTACAAAATATGTCTAAGGTGGCAGAGACTTTGGTTTCGGAGTTGACTAGAAAAGATATTGTGTGTGATGTCATGGACCTTAAAATGAATGATGACTACACTTATCAGCACTGCATAGGTGTAGCTATTCTCACGGCCATTGTTTGCAGAAAGATGCAGATTTCTGAGCAGCACGTACAGAAGATTGTGATGGGAGCCTTAATGCATGATATCGGTAAAATTATCATACCTAAAAATGTGTTGAATAAACCGGGAAAGCTTACTGATGAAGAATATCAACTGCTCAAGTCACATCCAGAAATCGGTTATAAAATTGTAGAAAAAAACACATCTCTGAGCCCTATTACCAAATTAGCTATACTTTGTCATCATGAAAGAGAAGATGGCAAAGGTTATCCGCTTGGGAAAGGGGAAGAACTGCATATAGGTGCCAAAATAGTGGCAGCATGTGATGTGTTTCATGCTTTGTTATCAAACAGACCGTATAGACCCGCTTTATCTGTTAAAGATGTCATTGTGATAGCACAAATGGAAAAGATTAATGTACCCATAAGACAAACGATAGAAAGTGTTTTGGCTTTTTACCCTGTAGGCAGTGTTGTCCTTCTCAGCAATGGGGATGTAGGAATTGTAGAAAAGAATTTTGTTCAGGATGTCAGAAGACCTTTAGTTAAAGTGCTCAGCAACATTAAATCGAACCAAAAAACACTTTATAGGATTAATTTACAGGAAGAAATGGGTATTCATATATTAGAAAAGATGGAAGATTTTCCAGAAACAAATTAATAAATCAAAAAATGACCTCCTAAGCAGAAGTGCTTAAAGGGTCATTTTTTGTTATAGTTTGATTATATGAAGTTAACGTTTACCATGATCAAAAGGTTCTCCAGAAGCTCTTGGAGCTTGAGAAGATTTTGAGAAGAGAACCAAAGCAATCAGTGTGACCACATAAGGAAAGATTTTGAGG